>SVKD01000005.1 GCA_015068645.1 Oscillospiraceae bacterium | reverse complement strand
TATCAAAAACACTTCCGGTAAGAACACCGAGTCTTGCATTTTCGAAATCTTCAAATGTTTCAAACTTCTTTTGTTGCTCCGTCTTGCCACCGCATCCTGCCAAAAGGCTGACCGTCATAAGAAGTGCGAGCAGTAAGCATATCAATCTTTTTAGTTTCATTGTTTACACCTCATTTCAAAAAATCTTCATACAAAAGCTTGGCGAACTGTGCACTGTTGAATGCTGCGAACTTTTGATACTGATCTGATTTTTCTTCGTCTGCATAGTCACACACACTTTTTATAATAAGTCCTTTCGGCCTTGGCAACGTGGCTTCCTTTACTGCATACATTACTGCATAGGACTCCATATCAAGAGCTGCGGTATTGCCGTATTGGGAATGAATTTGTTTTTCTACAACCTCACTGTTTGCCACTACGGTTGAGCCGCATGCCATAGGGCCGATATGTACGTGGTATTCGTTCTTCGGACTTTCTATAGCATGCTCCACTGCCTCCAAAACAGCTTCATCCGTATTGATAAAGTGTGGTCTTGGAATAAAACCGACACCACCGAAGTTCACGCGGGCTTTACCGGATGAAACGAATTTACCGGAAGAATAGTCCCATACAATGTCCGGAATTACAATGTCGCCATAGATTTGTTCTACTGCATTTTTATGGGCAACGCCTGCTGCAATCCCAACCATGAAAACGTATTTGGGACGAAAAACAGAAATCATTTTCATCGTAAGGACACCTGCCGCTGTCATTCCCATTTCGTTCTGTCTTGCAGTGATGACCTTAAAGGTTTTGCCACCACGCTCAAAGGCGGTTTTGTAGTATTTTTGGTCATCACCTTCCAAAAATACAGGTTCCCAATTCTTATATATATGTCGCAATCCTTCTTCTTCGGTTGCTGTTGCTGTAATCAGCGCAACATAATAATCGTATTCGTTGATTCTGTTCATAGCTTTATCCCGCCCTTTTTCTTATTTTCCTTGTTCTGACATATGCTATATAACTTTTCACCCCGTGGTGTTTCTTGGGCACGTATTATTGTCTCTTCTGTGCGGAAGTCTGTAAATCGGCAATAAAAGCAGTCTTTCGTACAAGCGAAAGCACTCGGAATCGTATCTTTTTCCCATAAAGGGCAAGTGTCTGTTTCAGATATAACAAGATAACCGTTTTCGTCATATTTTTTTTCGTTCACGATTATGCCTCCCTTGCACAAATGTCATATGCTTTCTCTAAAAAACAGAGTACAATACTTATAAAAGAGTATAACAAAAAAACTCCCCAAAATGGGGAGTTTGGCGTACATTGTACATTTTTTGTCGTAGATTGTAGTTTTATTTCAGATTCAGGATGATTTTTGCAGAGAACATTCCATCCTCGGCGGTGAAATCATACATGCCTTCATATTTGCTTGTGGTGGCGATGACTGAACGGATACCAACACCAAAGCCGGACTCATCAAAGGTATAGTTTGTTTTGCAAGGATTTTCCACCTTTATCACAAGGCGTTTGTAGTTTTCTTTTATACGAATATCTATAAACTTATCCTTGTTTTTCAGCTTTGCTGTGGCATTGATTGCATTTTCGAAGAGATTGGCAATGACCACCACTAGGTCTTGCGCAAGAACAGTAAGTTCGCGGCTACTCTCCGCAGCAACTTTTACGGAGATTCCTTGTTCTTTTGCACGTCTTTCGTAAACAGTGATAATGGTGTTAATCGTTCCGTTTTCGCAGTAGCGCACTTCACCGGATGCTTCTTTATCAATTTGCACAAGATTTTTTAGGTATTCCTTTACGCTTTCAAAATCATTGTTATTGGCATACTCCAACATAATGAGATTATGGTGACGGCGGTCATGTTTTGCATGGTTTTCAATGGCAAGTTGTGCATTTTCTGCCTCAATCTGTGCCATAAGCAGTTTGTTTTGTGTATCTACCGCTTTTTTCATTGCTGCTTCGGATAAACTGTTAATGTTTGAAAAAATAACCGGATATACAGACAAAATGGAAATGCTTAAAAAAACAAATGTGATAAACGCAGGATCGTCAAATCCTGCAAGTCTTACCGGGAATACCGAGGACAGTATTATCGTTATAAGAAAAACGATATTTACAAAAATCAAAGGTGTCCAACCTGTCGTTATATTCTTGGATGCCTTGTGGTACAACGGACAAACATAGCAAAGGAAATAGATGACGACAGCAAAAAGCAAAACCGCCTGAACAAGCACGGTGAGTAACCAATGAAACTCGCTGAGCTTGTCTTTCACCATAATAAACGGTGATGTAATAATGCAGAAGAATATCGAATAGGTCAGTATGGTAAACACTCTTTGAGCCAATCTGCCTTTGGTGGTTACAAAAAAAATCACATATTGACCCACAAGTGCAAGAATAAATCCAATAAAGAACTGTAACCCCCAATTCTTCAGCACCAATTCCGAGCAAAGCAGAAGTGCGGTTTGAAATGCGATCCAGGCACCCCAGATGATATAGGTTGTTTTTTTGCTGTATTTGAGAGGGGAGGAGTAAATACCTGCGGTGGCGTGTGCTACAAGTAAGAGTATGAGTTCTATGATTGTTGCAGTCATATTCTGTTAATCCTCCTGTCATTCACATTGAAAGTTCCAAAAAACTTTTTTCAGTTCAGCGTGCTTACCTCTCGGTATCGGTATCGTTTTGTTGTTATAAAGAAGAATCTCAGATGAGGTCAAATTCTTTATGTTGCGCAGGTTTATAATGTATGCACTCCCCAAACGGAAGAAGCCGTCATTCTTTGCAAGTATTGCATAAAGCTCTGAAACCGTCATTCTTACTTTGAGTAACTGAGTATTCTCAAGCGTTATATATTGGTAATGGTCGTGTGCTTCCGAATACATAATATTGTTTGCGTTGATACTCTCTATGCCGTTTTCAGTTTTGAGCCGAATCAGTTTGCTTTGTAATTTTTCTGCTTGCAAGAGCGCAACATCTATCGCTTCATAAAACTTTTCAGGTTCCAGCGGTTTTATCAGATAGCGAAGGGTTCCTGTTTCATAACCTTGCGGAGCATGTTCTATTGAGGTTGTTAAAAATATAATCGGGTTTTCAATTTCTCTTGCTCTGATTTCCTTTGCAAGCGTTGTCCCCATTTCCTCACCGATATACACATCAAGGATAAATATGTCAAACAAGGCACCATTATCAATGCTATTCAGAAGCAAACTTGCAGAGTTGAAGGTCATAACTTCAAGTTCTGATTTTCTGCTTTTTTCGGAATGTTTTTTGATATGGTACGAAACCTCATCTAAAATCTTTGTTTCATCATCGCATATAGCTATTCTCAATGCTTTCACCTTGCTTTCTTACCAAACTTAACAACCATCCACCTTTCGGACAGTTGTATTATACGACACAATTTACGCATAATTTTATAGATTCCTGATTGCGAAAGTATGACCGGTTATCCGTTCGGAGCTGATATCTTTATCCATAAAAGTTACCTTTTTAGTTCATTTAAATGTAATTATATCACATATATATACGAATTTCAAGAGCCGTACAGATTGGAGGGATAATTTTTTTAACCATCAGCTATTTTCAAGGACTTTTGTATTAAATCCAATAAAAAACAAAAATTACCATCGCCAAAATCAAGTTGCGTTTTACAAATCACAAACGCAAGAGAAATTCAATCACCCCGGAACCCAAACGGTTTCCGAGGTGATGTTTGTGATACAATTATACTACATCTTGCATCAGCAGTCATTCATATAAAATTTCTTCGGCTCACATTCACCCGACTGAATCCGGTTTAATACCTCACCAAACCGCTGGAAGTGAACTACTTCGCGTTCACGAAGATAACGGATGACCCGTTCCACGTCTTTGTCATCACACATTCTTAAAATGTTGTCGTAGGTGGCACGTGCTTTTTGCTCTGCTGCCAAGTCTTCCACCAAGTCAGCGATGGGATCTCCTTTTACGGCAATATATTCCGCTTTCCAGGGGTTTCCTGCTGCAGCAGTAGGGTATACCCCCTTGGCATGGTCGATATAATAGGCTGCCATAGGGCTGTTTTCAATCTCGCCTGTGGTGGCATTTTTGGTTAACTGATGAATTAAGGTTGCCACCATTTCCAAGTGGGCAAGCTCTTCTGTGCCAATATCGGTTAAGAGTGCCTTAGCTGTGTTATCCTTCATAGAGTAACGCTGAGATAAATATCGCATAGATGCCCCTAATTCACCGTCGGGACCACCGTACTGGCTGACGATGAAGCTGGCAAGCTTCGGGTTAGGGTTTTTGATGTTAATCGGAAACTGTAATTTTTTCTGATATTCCCACATATTATTTCACCTCACAAGTATTATCCCAGGGCCATGGGTCGTTGACCCAGCTCCAGCTTCCGTGCTTTGAACCGTCACAGGCGGTTAAGGGGCCGAATTCTTTGGTGTATGCCAATTTTAGCAGTTCCAGGTCTTTTGCCCAGGCGGCGTGTTTTTCGATAGCGTTTTTATCAGTGGGGTGGGAATCCAGATACAGTGTCAATTCATTGACGGCAAAATCATATTCCTGAATTTGTCTTAATAACTGATTTTTTCTCATTTTTTACATCCTCCGCACTGTTTGGGTACATATTCCTCCATAGGGATATTCAGTTCGGGAAATAAGGTTCCTGCTTCTAATGCTTCGCAAAGGGAATAGGTTTTGTTAAGCATCTGAGGAACTACAAACGCATACCCCACACGGGGCATAAAATCAAACATATATTCTAACATGGTTAGATTCCTTTCTCGTGGAAAATGTTGAGTACTGTTTGGGGGATTTTTTTTGTAAAACAGCCTCACTATCTTTCTATGAAAATTTCAAAAAAATGTGAAAATAAAACAAAAAGCACAAAAGACTTTTTTGCTCTTTTGTGCATATAACCGTGTAATTTTGTCACATCGCAAAACAAAATTACCATATTTAAGGGAAGAAATTAGCTATTTTCTATAGGAATATTCCGTTATAATGATAGTAGGAAAAAATATATTTATATATTTCATATATTAGGAGGCCTATCTTATGAACAAATTAGGTATTTTTATGAATTTTTGGGAAAAGAACTGGGATGCAGATCATGCAAAGTACATCAGAAAAGCAAAAGAAATCGGCTTTGATGTATTAGAATTCCAGGCACAGCCCTTACTTGAAATGTCTGACGACAAAATCCGTTCTTTACGTGCATTGGCTGACGAAGTGGGTATCGAGCTGACCTACAGCTTAGGTTTAGACCCTGCTTACGACGTTTCTTCTTTGGATGAAACCGTAAGAAAAGGCGGTGTAGAATACTTACAGAATATTATCCGTAAAATGAAAGTTGGCGGCGGAACCTTATTGTCCGGCGTAAGCTATTCCGGTTGGGGAACTCCTGCTGATTTCAATGATAACAAAGCTGCATACTGGAATCAGAGTATCAAGAGCATGAAAGAAATCTTAAAAGTTGCAGAAGAATGCGGCGTTACATACTGTGTAGAAGCAGTTAACCGTTTTGAAACCTGCTTAATCAACACTGCAGCAGAAGCTTTGGAATATGTTGCAAACTTTGACAGCCCCAACATTGGTATTTTACTTGATACCTATCACATGAACATTGAAGAAAATAACATCGGTGATGCAATCCGTTCTGTTGGCAGCAAACTGACCAGCTTCCATACCGGTGAAAACAACCGTACTGCTCCCGGTAAAGGTCACTTAGACTGGGATGAAATCTTCGGTGCATTAGCTGATATCAACTACAAAGGCAGAATTATTTCTGAACCTTTCGTAATGCAGGGCGGACAGGTTGGTAAAGACATCCACGTATTCCGTGATTTAGTTGAAAATCCCTGTGAAGCTACCATCGATAAAGAAGCAGCGTACTTACTGAACTTCGAAAAAGAAATGCTCAAAAAATACAATATGGCGTAATGCTATTTTAAATTGAGCGGAAACTGTTTCCGATAATCTCTGCAGGAAGTGCCGTAGTGTTTTTTAAACAGTTTGGAAAAATAGTTGTAATCGGGGATACCCACCATGGTGCAGATGGTATGTATTCGAAGGTCGGTATCGGTTAGCAGATGCTTCGCTTTTTCCAGACGTAAGCTTAAGATGTAGTCGGCAACCGTCCCATCAAAATGTTTTTTCCACAGAGCATACAGACGGTTTTTGGATACACCGAATTCCTCGCAGATTTGGGAAACCGAAAGTGGATTTTCTAAATTTAATTTCAGATATTCATCAATTTGATTGATAAGGGTGTGGTCGCCCATATCAATGGTTTTGCTGATTAAAAGCTGTAATGTGGCATAATGAAGAATGTTGGCTGTGGATTCAATCGCCTGAGGCAAAAGTTTTTTCGTGGATTGATAAGCTTCGTTTAGCTTTTCTTCTGAAAGAGAAAGTTTTTTGCCTAAGTCACGAAGCAGGTTTTCGGATTCTTCTTCGGTTAAGGAGCCGTCCTTAATTTGTCCAAACAGGATGAAGCCCAAGGGCTTGTCTTGATACATAATGGGCATGGCGGTGTCAACTAAACCTGCGTGGCATTTTGCCGTGATGGGTTTTAGCTGGCGGTTACATTCCACAATGAGTCGTTTATCGCAGGTCAGGCAGGCTTTTTTTCCTGTGGGGACTTGCTTAATAAGCTCACAGAATGCAGGCATCTTTTGGGGCATAAAGGCAAGCTGATTCATCTCAGCATCCCAGAAGCTGACGGTTAGCCCTGTCATATTGTGAAAATCAGTTAAAAAGGATTTGATTTTATCCAAGTCGTATTTTAAAACCATAGGTCTGACCTGCTTTCTTATTTAGAATATCACTTTCATTATACAAAATCAGAGTAAACTAGTCAAGAAAAATAAGTAAAATTGTTTTAAAATTTGAAACAATTTTACCATAAAAGGAGAACCTTATTATGAGCTTAACTTATGCATTATATGTTGGTAACCGTGGGTTTTTCCCCGGTGAAGTAATTGAATCTGCAAGAATTGAAATGGTTGCAGCAATCAAAGAAGCAGGATGTGATTGTATTTATCCTGATTTAGACAAAACCAGATACGGTGCCATTGAAACCATCGCTGAAGGTAAAATTTTTGCAGATTTCTTAAAAGAAAACGAAGGCAAATATCAGGGGATTATCCTGTGTCTGCCCAACTTTGGTGACGAAAACGGTGCGATGGTTGCATTAAAAGATGCCAAAGTGCCGATTTTGGTTCAGGCATATCCTGATGAACTGGGAAAAATGGATTTTGCCCACAGACGTGATGCAATGTGCGGTAAATTCGCAATGTGTAACGCTCTGCGTCAGGCAGGTATCAAATTCACTCAGACCACCGATTTCGTATGTACTCCTTCCTCTGATTCTTTCAAAAAAGATTTGGACAAATTTGAAAGAATTTGCCGCGTTGTAAACGGTATGAAGAGCTTCAACATTGGTTGTATCGGTGCAAGAACTTCCGCGTTCAAAACCGTTCGTGTGGACGAAATTGCTTTGCAGAATGCCGGTATCAATGTGGAAACCGTTGACTTAAGTGAAGTATTTGCAAGAATGAAGAAAGTTGACGAAGCAAAAATCCCTGCAATGAAAGAAGAAATTCTGGCTGTTACCAACTTAGGGGAATGGGGCGACGATAAGTTGACCGCTATGGCGAAGTTGGAAATCGTTTTAGAAGACTTAGTAAAAGAACTGAATTTAAATGCCTTAGCAATCAGATGTTGGCCTGAATTCCAGACCGAAACTGCGATTGCACCCTGTACCTGTGTTGGTATCTTAAATCATAAAGGCATTGCAACTGCTTGTGAAACCGATATTGTAAACGCAGCAATGATGAGAGCTTTATCTTTGGTAGGCGGTTCTCCCGTTACTTTGTTGGATTTTAACAATAACTATGGCGATGCAACCGATAAAGCAATTATGTTCCATTGCGGTCCTGTACCGATTAACATGATGGAAGGCAAAGGGGAAACCATTGAACACTTAATGTTCAAGAAAACCTTCGGCCCCGGCACCGGTGCAGGTGTTAACAAAGCGAAAATCCGTTCCGGTGATATTACCTGGGGTAGCATCAGAACCGAAAATGGTAAAGTGCTGGCATTTGTGTCTGACGGTAAATTTACCGATGATCCTTTCGATGCTGAATTCTTTGGCTCCGGTAAAGTAGTGCAGAAAGAAGGCATCAACGATATCTGTAAATATATGGCCGACAACGGATATAAACATCACGTTGGCATTTCCTTAAGTGATTCTAAAGATGCTTTAGTGGAAGCTTTTGAAAAATATTTGGGTATCGAAACCAAAGTATTCTAATTAACTTTATGAAAGTAAAAATACCGTTGGGAACGATTTGTTCCCGACGGTATTTTGCGTAAAAAAAACAAATTTTCCGATAGTAAAAAGTCAAATTTACTGGTTTACAAGCAAAAAAAGATGTGCTAAAATACGATTTAGGATTTTAAGGTGGTAATTTTTTGAACGCAAAAACATTTTTCTACGAATTTGGACGAGAATTTTATAAAATAGATGCTTATTATGCACAGTTTGCTAAAAAAAGCGGTGTTCCGCCGCGGCTTTTATGGGTTTTGTATGCGTTAAATGATGGGGAAACTCATACGCAAAAAGAAATTTGCGATACCTGGATTTTGCCAAGAACCACGGTGAATACGGTTGTGAAAGAGCTGAAAGAGCAGGGGTATGTGATACTTACGCCGATCAGAGGGAAAAAACGGGAAATGAACGTTGTTTTAACTGATGCTGGAAAAGTATATGCCAATGAAAAATTAAAACGACTTTATGAAATTGAAGACCGTGTTTTTCAGCAATTAACAGAAACCGACAGGCAAGTGATTGAGCACTTAAAAACGTTGGTTTCCGGCTTAGAACGAGAACGAAAACAATAATTTTTATATAAATGACTATTTATCAATGAAACAGAATTTATTTGGAAAGAGAGGATTTTCTTTTATGAAAAAACTTTTGTTACTTCTGCTGGCGATTTGCATGCTGTTGCCTGCAATCCCCGTAGCAGCGGCAACGCCTGCTTTCAACGGAGCGTACAGTGGTGTTTCATCCACCTATAAGAATGGTTATGTGGGTGAATTTGCACCGAAAAATGCGCTGGCAAAAAGTGGCTCCGGCGGAACGGCATCAGTACCCGGGGTGGACTATAAGGCGTCCTCCAGTGCCCCTTGGGATGCTAATGGCGGCTTTGTTATGGTATATGGAGACTGGGCAAATCTGGAAATTAATGTTCCTTATACCGGTGTTTATGTGATGCAGCTTCGTACCACTTGGGTACGCGGCGGTGGCACCACTACGTTCCGAGTGACCACCGATGCAGGCTATTATACCGAGCACACCATCGGTACCAATGGCTGGAGCAGTACCTATTCACAGGACCAGCTGATTTATTTAACTAAAGGAAAAAACACAATTAAAGTGGAACTCTTAGGGGATAGAGATGTTTATAACGCGTTGCTTGCTTTGTTGGATTTAGGGCGTCTGGATAAAAGCGGCGCTACCAAATCTTTAGATTTCTTACCATTGGTAAAACAGGTGAAACAGTATCCCCAGAACATCACTACCAAATCCATTGATAAGCCCGGAACAGCGAATACTGTTTGGGGCAATGTAGTTGATTATAGCGATGCTCAGGTTTCTCGTGACAATTATCTCTGGTTAGAACCAAACGGATGGGCAAAATTTAATGTGACGGTACCTCAGACCGGGTTTTACTACGTGCAGGCAAAAACCATGAGCGGGCAAACTGTACTTCGTACTTTTGCAGGTGACTATAAAGCTGATTTGCCTGTTGATACTACCGAGCAGTTTTATCGGTTTGATTCCAACGGAGAGTATCTGTTTGTATTTTTAGAAGCGGGCGCTACCTCCATTTACTTACAGAATGTGGGAAAAGCCGGTTGTGAAGTTTTAAGCTATGAAATCAAAGCTTCTTCTGTTCCCTATGATGAAGGCATTGTTCCAACCCTGGAGGATTGTGCCGTACCTACTGAAACAGAAGCAACTGTAATCAGTAACTTAAACTTAAATGCAGATACTGCATCTGCAACTGTGGACTTTTTGAAACTGGAAAATTGCGTGGATACGCTTTGGTTGATTTTAGCAGATTTTGATTCTTCCAATCATATATCAGCTTTGAATCTGACGACCATTGATACCACTTCACAGGCAGTTGGTGTGAAACGGAGCTATCCCGTTTCTCTGCCGGGCTCCTATACCAACCTAAAAACCTTTATTGTAGATACCAATTTAACTCCTTATACCGGTGTTGCGTTAGAAGCAGAAAATCCGGAACTTTCCGTATATTCCGACATTTATGTTTCTCCCACCGGAAATGATAATCATGACGGTAGCAAAAACGCTCCCGTAAAAACTCTTGCAAGAGCCAATGAATTGGTTGCAGAACTGACTTCTGATATGACCGACGACATTGTGGTCCATTTTGCAGGTGGAAATTATCCCGTTACCTCTATGATGACCATTGACGAAACAGTAAGCGGTCAGAATGGTTACAAAGTTATTTATAAAGGTGACGATACCAGTAATCCGCCGGTATTTAATGCAGGTACCAAGGTGGAAGGTTGGACCAAGCAGACTGATTCTCCCATCTGGGTGGCAGATGCATCTGACATTACCGCTACCAGAACGCTGTATGTAAACGACAATCCTGCAACCTTAGCAAGAAGCCGTTATTTATATCAGCCGACTGCATTGTATAATAAAACAGGTAGCTCTTACGCATCTGACGGCTTTAAAATTACCAATACCAATTTCCCGGAAATTAAAACAAATCCAGGAGATGTTATGGTATGTTGGCCCATTCTCTGGACCTTATCCAGAACTCCTGTCAATAATATCACAAAGGGCAGAGTGACCACTGTATTTGATATGCAGCAGCCTCAGTGGGCAACCCATACCACTCAGGGGTACGAGCACTTGAAGATTGGTACCGGCAGACAGTTCTACATTGAAAATGCACTGGAGCTGTTGGATGAACCCGGCGAATTCTATTTCGATAAAACTGCGAAAAAAATGTACTATTATCCTTATAAAGAAGAGGATATGACCACTGCAGAGGTATATGCAGGCACCACTGAAAAAATGCTCTATTTAGGCGGCGATTCCACCTCCAATAAGGCATCCAATATTGAACTCAACAACTTAACCTTCAAATACAGCGCTTATAACGAAATGTCCGAAAACGGAGCAAAATTCAATCAGGCAGACAACGAGTGGTATTGCTACAGCACATCTTCCGTTGGCTACGCAGATCGCTTATTCCCGGGTCAGATTACGGTAAATTATGCAGATTCTATCACTATTAAAAACTGTGATTTTGCTTGTCTTGGTTCCAACGGTGTCAGCATGGATAACGCTGTGACCAATTCTTCTGTAGTAGGTAATATTTTCCGTGATATTTCCGGTACTGCGTTGGTATTAGGTCACTTCCTGCATGGCAACACTTTAACGAGCGGTCAGGGTCGTGTTACCAATGTGGAAGTAGCAAACAATGTAATTCGCCGTGTTGCCAATGAATACACGGGATGCCCGGCAATCTCCATTTATTACGCAAAAGCAATCAATGCCCATCATAATGATATCAAAGATGTGCCTTATACCGGTATCTCTGTTGGTTGGGGATGGGGTGCTGATGTGTCAGATTGCAGAGATATTTCCATTACGCACAACCGTATCGAAAATGTTACCCATAAGACCGAAGACGGTGCACATATCTACACCTTAAGCCGTATGGAAAATACGCATATTTCCAATAACTACTTAATAGATGCAGGGGATTACCGTGGCGGTATTTATTTAGATGAAGGTACCGAAGCAATTACCATGGCAAATAACGTTGTAACCGGCTCTGATGCGATGATTTATGCAAGAAGCGGCGTTAATATCAGCGGATGTGTGGCAACCAATAACTATACTGATACCACAAACGATTCCTGCGATGATTCTGTTTGTACCGAAACCGGTACTGTCAGAGTGACCGACGGCAATTGGCCTGCTGCTGCAGTAGCTATTATGAATGAAGCAGGGGTGCAGGATGCCTATAAATATCTGCTGAACGAAGCGGAACATCCTACCTGGAGAATTTTAGCATATGAACGTTCTCCCGAAGCTGCATTCGAAAGCGATGAAATTGTGGATGTAAACCGTTGGATTATTGCAAAAGAATATGACAGATTCAATGAAATCAGTCATTCCAAACCGTCCGTATATCCCGGTGGGGAAGTGGGTGACACTCGTCCCGGTGAATGGCTGGAATTTGATTTCTATGTTCCCACTACAGGTACTTACACCTTGTCGTTACGTGCCAGCGATGGTAACACCTCCGGTGCTGCTTGTACCGCAAAATTGGATCTGGATGGAACCACCATTCAATCCGCATTCTCCATCCCCCGTACCGGTTGGTCGCTGGTGGACTATACTGTAGGTAGTTACAAACTTAATGCAGGCACTCACACCTTCCGTATCACCGTTCAGGGATTGGATTGGATGATTGGTGGATTCAAGTTTGATAACGGAACAGCTCTTCCCGATTCTTCCGATTACGATGAAGGCACCATTATCACCCAGGATACCATGATGAAGAACTTTGGGAAATAGTATAAAATAAGAAGTAAAAACCACCTTACTAACGAAAAACACCGTCTGAGAACTGTCGTTTTCAGCGGTGTTTTTCTTATCTTGACAAATTTGGAAGAATATGCTAAAATGATTTTGGAGCGATGAGTGGCAAGCTCGCTTCGGACGTAAGCTCATCAGACATCACAGTCAAAGACATCTTTAGTTGTACATCAGTAGCATCACGTTTTGGGGAGATTGTATATTTATTGGGCACTTGCTCTGCTCCTTATGAAATCGAATACTTCTTCTGTAATGTGCCTTGTAGCGTAATCTTTTTAAGATGAAACTGCCGCAGTTACAGAAAGAATCCGATAGGAAATCATAGTAAGATAAGCTTCGTTTTGGACGTAGAGCCAAAAGATTCAATCATTAGGCACTTATCAGATTTCCGCATACCGCTGGTGATGAGCCTTGTGATGTAATCTTTTTAGGATGTAGTCACCGCTGTCATTTGGCGGTATTTTAATTTTAAAAACAAATTTTGTATCTTATGTTATAGTAAAATGCAGTGAAACTCAAACACTATAGAATAAAGTAAGTTGAGGTGCAGACGATGCGATGTGAAAAATGCGGAAAATATATTGTAGATTCTTTTGAAAGCACTTGTCCGTATTGTAGTGCGGATTTGACCGGTACGGCGGCGTATCAGAAAAGTGTTGCCCGAAAAAAAGTGAACACAGCAGATAAAGCGGCGATAAAGGCATCTAAAAAAGCTGTAAAAAAAGCATCAAAATTATATACTCCTTTGATAGCACCGGGAGTTTTTTTCGGATTTGGTGTTGTTGCATTTGTTTTGACCTTCATCTTAGCCTATCATGATATTCCGGAATTTATTCGTAAAATTCCGGGAGAAGATTTTTTGGGAATTGTATTCTTAGTTGACTGTTTAACAGTTCTTTTCGGATGGATTTGTTTGGTGATTTCAGAAAAAATTTTCATCAGAAATCTATTGAAAAAAACAAAGGATATGAAGTTTTATGACAGTGATTGGATGCGTGGCTTTCAAAAATACGATAAGGTCGGTTACTATGTTCTGAAAGGTATTTTGCACCGGATATTGCAAGTAGAAACTACTATCATTGATGGAAAAAAAGAGTATTATTTACAGAAAAATCAGCAGATCAGCGACGAAGAACTTCAGCAATATTGCAAGAAAAATCCTAACGTTAAACGTATTATACACTTTTTAAATGATGAGAAAAAATCGTTGTTTGAAGTTATTCGAAATGTTTTTCCGGATCATGTTGCCACCAGTGAAGATTATAAAAAATTTCAGTCGGAGTTAAAAAAATTTGATTCAATCCGCCAAATTTGTTTTGCTGCTGTGGTAACTGTGGTGATGTATTTTTGCTGTACCAAATTGATTATGGGCATTCATCACGGAAAAGCAGTGAAATTATTAATTTATTATATGATATTTATTGATCCCTTCATATTGTTCGGAGCATATAAGCTTTTTTCGGCAAACAGTGATAAATATTTAAAGAAGATTAATTCTGGCGTGTATCATCAACAATCGCCGGATGATGCCATAATTTTAAATCTTGTGAAGATGGATGTAACCAAGCCGCAGAAACCGGAGGAGATTGCTTTTGTTTTACGCACTTATGCTCTTTTGTATTATAATCTGAGAGCAAACATCCAAAAGCAGCATGATCAGTCGTTTTTATGGCAGATTTTTGCAGCAGTTGATGCTGCTTGGAATTTCTCCGTCCAACAAGCCAAAGAAACAGCTAAAAAATATCCTCGTATGGAAAGCAACAATAGCAGTACCGGTTGCGGCGGCTGCAGTAGTTGCGGCGGTTGTAGCGGTTGTAGCGGCTGTGGCGGATGCGGAGGCTGCGGCGGTTGTGGAGATTAAAATGTATTTTTTATTAAAAACAAAGAGATGGATGTTAAAAAGCATCCATCTCCTTTTTATTTATGAAATTCGTTCGAAAATTAGCCCAAGAGAGCTTCTTTTCTGGAAAGGTTTACACGACCCTGTCTGTCGATTTCAATGATTTTTACCATAATTTCATCGCCTTCGGTTACAACGTCTTCCACTTTTTCCACACGTTTGGTATCCAGCTGAGAAATGTGAACCAGACCTTCTTTACCGGGCAGATATTCCACGAATGCACCGAATGCCATCAGTTTGGTAACTTTACCCTGATATACAGCACCAACTTCGGGTTCTGAAACGATACCTTCCACGATTGCCAATGCTTTTTTCGCTGCATCTGCATCCACTGCACAGATAAATACGGAACCGTCATCTTCGATATCGATTTTTGCACCGGTATCAGCCACGATTTTTTGAATCACTTTACCGCCTGCACCGATCACTTCACGGATTTTATCCACGGGAACTTTGGTGGAGAACATTTTGGGAGCATATTTTGCAACTTCTGCTCTGGGAGCGGGAATTGCTTTTAACATAATATCATCTAAAATGTGGATTCTTGCTTTTCTGGTCATTTCGAATGCTTCTTCGATAATGTCATAGGTTAAGCCATCCACTTTGATGTCTACCTGAATTGCGGTGATACCTTTATGAGTACCGCCCACTTTAAAGTCCATATCGCCGAAGAAGTCTTCAATACCCTGGATATCTAAGAATACTTTTCTGCCGCCTTCGTAGGTTACTAAGCCGGTGGAAATACCTGCAACGGGAGCTTTAATGGGAACACCTGCATCCATCAATGCCAAGGTGGAACCACAGATACTACCCTGAGAGGTAGAACCGTTGGAGCTTAATACTTCAGATACTAAACGGAAAGAGTAGGGGAATTCTTCCACGGAGGGAATTACGGGAGCCAATGCTCTTTCAGCCAATGCACCGTGACCGATTTCACGACGTCCGGGACCTCTGGAGGGACGAGCGTCACCAACAGAGTAGGAGGGGAAATTATACTGATGCATATAACGTTTGGTATCTTCTTCGTCAATACCGTCTAAGAACTGAGCTTCGTTTACTGCACCTAAAGTTGCAATGGTCATAACCTGAGTCTGACCTCTGGTGAATAAACCGGAACCGTGAACTCTGGGAAGTAAGCCAACTTCTGCAGCTAAGGGACGAATTTCATCCATTGCTCTTCCGTCAACACGTTTGCCTTCCACTAACCAGCCGCGAACGATCATTTTCTGCAGTTTGTATAAGCATTCGCCTAAGATTGCAGGATCAATTTCGTCCTGGAAATGTTCGGTTACTTCTTTGCATACAGCGTCAACGCCGCCTTCTCTCACTTCTTTCTGGTCGGAGATGATAGCTGCTTTGATTTTATCTTCAGCGTATGCTCTAACGGTTTCATAAATATCTTTATCTAATTCAAAAGACTGATAGCCGAATTTTTCTTTTCCGATTTCTTTTGCGATATCGTTGATGAATTCGCACATTCTTTTGATTTCCACGTGACCTAATTTAATAGCGTCTAACATGGTTTTTTCGTCAACCTGGTTTGCACCGGCTTCAATCATAACGATTTTTTCTAAGGAACCTGCAACGGTTAAGTCTAAATCGGAAGCAGCTCTCTGTTCAGAGTTGGGGCAAACAATCAGTTCACCGTCAACCAAACCAACGCCAACAGAAGCGATAGGACCGTTGAAGGGAATATCGGAAATTGCCAGAGAAATTGCAGTACCTAAGAATGCTGCGATTTCAGGCTGGTTGTCCTGTTCCACGGATAATACGGTTGCTACAACCACAACGTCGTTTCTTAAATCTTTGGGGAATAAGGGACGGATAGGTCTGTCAATCGCACGAGAAGCTAAGATAGCTTTTTCGGTGGGTTTGCCTTCTCTTTTTAAGAAGCCGCCGGGAATTTTACCAACAGAGTACAGTTTTTCTTCGTAATCAACGGATAAGGGGAAGAAGTCAATGCCTTCTCTGGGCTGTTTGGAAGCGGTGATATTAACCATAACAACGGTTTCACCCCAACGAACTAAGCAAGAGCCGTTTGCTAACTGAGCCATTTTGCCGGTTTCAACGATTAACGGTCTGCCGGCGAACGTAGTTTCAAAAGTTCTGAACATAATTTTAAATCTCCTTTTCTTTTGTTTTAGAGAAAGGGTCGCTTTGGCTTTAGCACTTGAAAAGATATTTTTAATATTCGAAATCATACGGATTTTCTTTTTTACTTTTTTTGAAAAAATACTTTTTAAAAGCAAAATTCCTTACAAATCTAAATATTAAAAAAACCTTTTCAATTGCTATAACCTTAGCTTGTCCTCTCTTTTTTATATGATAAATATTTTGTTTTTTAGAATGAAAAAACGGCAAGCTGACAAAAATAATCAGCTTGCCGCTTGTTTTTTAGAATGACTTTAAAAGTAATTCCGGCAAGCAAGAACTTTACCGAGAAAATTACTTTCTTAAACCTAATTTTTCGATGATTGCTCTGTAACGGTTGATGTCTTTTTTCATTAAATAAGCCAGTAAGCCTTTTCTTTTACCAACCATTTTCAACAGACCTCTTCTGGAATGATGGTCTTTGTGGTTTAATTTTAAGTGTTCGTTTAAGTGATTGATTCTTTCGGTCAGAAGAGCAATCTGAACTTCCGGAGAACCGGTATCGGTTTCGTGGTTTTTGTAGGTAGTGATTAAATTCTGTTTCACTTCTTTTAACATGGTGAAATCTCCTTTTCTTCGCCAATTTTATGGCATTTTTATTTACTTGTTCCCGAGTAATGGGCCAAGGATGTGCCAAGCGTTTCGTTGGCGTTTTCCCGAAAACTCAGTTAACAGCTTTGCTATTATAACATATAAATTCTTATTTGTAAAGAGTTTTTATTAAAAAAATCAAGTTTTTTATGAAAAAAGAAATAAATTTTTCCGGATTGGTTCATCAAAATGAACATTAGACAACATTATGGTGAGCAAAAGAAAAAGCCACACACATCCGTGTGCGGCTTTTTGGTGGGAACAATAGGGCTCGAACCTATGACCCTCTGCTTGTAAGGCAGATGCTCTCCCAGCTGAGCTATGCTCCCATGTGGTAGCGGTAGACGGACTTGAACCATCGACACTGCGGGTATGAACCGCATGCTCTAGCCAGCTGAGCTATACCGCCACATAGTGGATTGACTTTTATCGTCAACGGATGATATTATAGCAAACATGAAACAAATTGTCAAGTATTTTTTGATAAAATTTTGAAAAAATTTCTTTTTTATGAAAAAATTCAATTTTGAATGATGTTTTTTGCCAAAATGCGAAAAAACACCTTTGTTTCACTGAGGAAGCAAAGGTGTTTTGGTAAATTATTTTTCTTTGTTTTGTTTATTGAAAAGTTGTTGTTCGGGTTGAGATGCTTTTAAATAACGGATAGAAATATCGGAATAAGAAACTGTGTTTTCTGCTTTGATTTGTTTTGCTGCCGCAATTCCAACAGAGGACGCTCTTTGCAAAGTCAGATGTGCAGGTGCAAATACAGCTTTATCTTTTAACGCTTTTTGGATAACATCCCGATAATTTACTGCAGCATCTCCCAAAAACATTACTTTTCCCCGACGCTCTTTTAAAAATGAAAATAATTCCGTTAAGGGCAGGGGAGTATCTGCTAAGATTTTCTCTCCGTTCTTATAGACTGCTGCATACACTTCTTGACGTCTTGCATCTAAAATCGGGCACACATATCCGGAAAAATGCGGAATATTTTCTGCCAATGCATCCAGTGTGGATATTTCTACCAACGGCTTGTTCACAGCATGTGCTAAACCTTTTACGGTGGAAACACCGATTCTTAATCCTGTAAAGGAACCGGGCCCGTTGGTAATGGCAAAATAGTCAATCTCGGAAAGATCTTTTTTGGTTGCCACAAGCACTTCCTCCACCAACGGCAAAAAACCTTCGGAATGTGTTAAACCGATATTCTGAGTGTATTCTGCAAGCATTACTTCGTTTTCAAAAAGAGCAACTGTTGCAGTTTTGGCAGAAGTGTCTGCCGCAAGTAATTTATAATTCTTCAATGGTAATAATCCTCTCATCTTCCCGGTCGGTATGTTGAATGGTAAGGCGTGTTACAGGATAATCCTTTAAAATGTCCGCCGCCACCTGAGGCCACTCAATAATATTCACTCTGCCGGATTCTAAGTATTCGGAAAACCCCATCTCATATAGCTCATCTTCTGAGGAAATCCGATATAAATCAAAGTGATTGATAGGCGGATTGGTGGGATATTCATTCACTAACGTAAAGGTGGGACTGCAACCTCCCGACGAAAATCCAAGTGCAAAAAGGAGCCCGTTTACAAAGGATGTTTTTCCTGCACCCAAATCACCTTCTAACAGAATAATCTGACCGGGTTTTAAAGTTTTTGCAAATTCCGCTGCAAACTGAACAGTTTCTTCATAGGAATGAGTGTAAACCTGCATCGTTTCAAAAGTTCTCCTTTTTATGAGTGAAGATTAAAAAAATTAAAATAAACCGGTGATATTGCCGTTTTCGTCCACGTCAATTTTTTCATAGGCAGGAACTTTGGGTAGCCCCGGCATCGTCATAATTTTACCGGTTAATACCACGATAAATCCTGCCCCTGCAGATAAGCGTACTTCGGAAATAGTTAAATCAAAACCGGAGGGAGCACCCAACTGCGTGGGGTCGTCTGAGAATGAATACTGAGTTTTCGCCATACAAACGGGCAGATTGCCGTATCCGTTATCTTTTAAGGTCTGGATGGCTTTTTCAGCCTGTTTGGTGATAATAATATCTTTTGCACCATAGATTTCTTTAGCAATGGTTCTGATTTTATCTTCCACAGATAACTCCAGATCATAAATGGGGTGGAAGGAGGATTCCCCTTCGCAGGTTTCGATTACAGCATTTGCTAAGTCAATGCCGCCTTCGCCGCCTTTTGCAAACACTTCACTGCGAACACATTTGGTGTCGTACTTTTTGCAACATTCTTCGATAATTTCAAATTCTGCCGGAGTATCGGTATCAAAGGAATTGATAGCAACCACGGTTTTTAAACCGAATTTTCTCATGTTGGCAATATGACGTTCTAAGTTTACAATACCTTTTTTCAAAGCTTCTAAGTTTTCTGCTTTTAAGTCTGCTTTTGCCACGCCACCATTATATTTTAAGGCACGAACAGTAGCAACGATTACCACACAATCCGGTTTTAATCCTGCTTTTCTGCATTTGATATCTAAGAATTTTTCAGCACCCAAATCTGCACCGAATCCTGCTTCGGTAATGGTGTAATCAGCCATTTTTAACGCTAATTTGGTGGCAATTAAACTGTTGCAACCGTGAGCAATATTAGCAAAAGGTCCACCGTGAATCAGGCAGGGGGAGTTTTCTAAAGTCTGCACCAGGTTGGGTTTAATCGCATCTTTTAACAGGGCGGTTAAAGCACCTTCTACTTTCAGATCTTTTACCTTTACAGGCTGGTTCTGATAGTTGTATCCGATTACAATTTCGGAAAGTTTATTTTTTAAGTCAGTAATATCTTCAGCCAAACAGAAAATTGCCATAATTTCGCTGGCAACGGTGATGGAGAACCCATCTTCACGGGTTACGCCATCCACTTCGCCACCTAAACCGATGACGGTATTACGAAGAGCACGGTCATTCATATCTACCACACGTTTAATGAGAATTTTCTTAGGATGGATTCCCAAAGCATTTCCCTGATGTAAGTGGTTGTCCACCGCTGCACACAGCAGGTTATTTGCTGCACCGATGGCGTGGAAGTCACCGGTAAAATGCATATTGATATCTTCCATGGGAACTACCTGAGCATAGCCGCCTCCTGCAGCACCGCCTTTTACACCGAACACGGGTCCCAAAGAGGGTTCACGCAGAGCAATAATAGCATTTTTTTCTAATCTTTTAAATGCTTGTCCAAGACCAACGGAAGTAGTGGTTTTTCCTTCTCCCGCAGGAGTGGGATTGATAGCGGTTACCAAAATCAGTTTTCCGTCTTTTTTATCTTTTTGTTTTTCGATAAAATCGAAAGAAATTTTGGCTTTATATTTGCCGTAACATTCCAAATCGTCTTCTGTAATGCCGAGTTGTTTGGCAATTTCGGTAATGGGTTTCATCGTAGCTTTCTGAGCAATTTCGATGTCTGTTAACATTTTCATGCACCTTCCTGTTTTTTTATGTATTGATGGGACGAAGATGACCGATTGTTAACAGGTCAAACTAAACTGAATAAAGCTATTCGGACATAAATCCCATATTAAATATTATTGTAGCACCAAACCACAGATTTTGTCAATATCTATTGTGGAAAATCTCGGAAAAATCCCAAATTCATCCAAAACACCAATTATGTTTTGTTATTTTGTGTATATTTTTGATTTGAAAAATGATTTTTGGGTTAATGGATTTGTATGTTTTTATTGAAATTTTGGGAAGACTATGCTATACTAAAAAAGAATTTGAAATTCCTTTCAAAAAGGAGAAGTGTCTATGCCCAAAATTTATAATTCAGTAGTAGAACTGGTAGGGAATACCCCTCTTTTACGATTACAAAAAATAGAATACACAAAAGGACTTTGTGCTTCTATTTATGCCAAGTTGGAAGCTTTTAATCCCGGCGGATCAGCCAAAGACCGTGTGGCAAAAAAGATGATTGAAGACGCCGAAAAAGCAGGGGAACTGAAACAAGGCTCCGTAATCATTGAACCCACCAGCGGAAATACCGGAATCGGTCTTTGCATGATTGCATCTCAAAAAGGTTATCGCACCATTATCGTAATGCCCGAAACCATGTCGGAAGAACGCAAAATGCTGATGAAAGCTTATGGAGGCGAATTGGTGTTGACAGACGGTTCCCTTGGTATGGCAGGTTCCATTGCCAAAGCCAAGGAGCTTGCAAATGAATTTCCGAATAGTTTTATTCCCGACCAATTTTCCAATCCATCAAACCCTTTGGCTCACTATGAAACCACAGGTCCTGAAATTTGGCGTGATTTAGACGGTAAGGTAGATGTGTTTGTGGCAGGTGTGGGTACAGGTGGTACGTTAAGCGGAGCAGGAAAGTATTTGCGTGAAAATAATCCCCAAGTAAAAATCATTGGGGTAGAACCGGCATCTTCTCCCGTGTTATCAGGTGGTAAAAGTGGTGCTCATAAAATTCAGGGAATTGGTGCAGGCTTTATTCCTGATGCATTGGATACCGATATTTACGACGAAATCATCACTATATCTAATGAGGATGCTTATTTGTTTGCCAAAGAATTAGGACAAACAGAAGGTTTTTTAGCAGGCATTTCTTCCGGTGCGGCACTCTGTGGTGCAGTACAAATTGCAAAGCGGGAAGAATATCGTGGCAAAAATATTGTTGTGCTCTTTCCTGATACGGGGGAACGGTATTTATCAGCAGGGGTATTTTAGCAGATATTTTGACTTGTAAAAGCACATTTTCGGGTTGAAAAAACACGAATAATATATTATACTATTACTGGAAAATATGTCCTTTACAAAAAACAAAAAGGACAAAGAGAGGTACTTTTTATGGATAAGAAAGTTTTCGACAAAATTGCAAAAGTTAAAAAGCAAAACCTCGGCACTACCTTGAAAGAACAAGCAGTGCTGGATTTAATTGAGCGTGTAACCGGATCCAAAACATACCGCAATACATTTGTAATCAAACAGATTGCAGAAGAAAAAACCGGTATGGACCAATATAAAATGTACGATAAAGATGACAAAGTTGTCATCGAAGCAACCTCCGGGGTTGCGGCTGCCGTTGCGTTCAATACATATCTGAAAGAAAAATGTCACGTGTTTTACGGTCCTATTACTCAGGATGTGAAAGGTTTACCGAAAAAACCTCCGGTAGTTGGAGAAGTGATTGAAAATAAATCGGTATTTTTATACCGTTACTTTATGAACTACTGTACCTATGTTTACACCTGCATTTATTGGAAATGGGAACAGTATGAAAAATTGATTGACTGGATGCTTTTGGCAGGGATCAACCTGGTATTAAACCAGTTAGGTCATGAAATCGTGTGGAGAGATATGCTGATGGAAATCGGCTATACCGAAACAGAAGCCAATGACGATATCTGTGGCGCAGGGATGTTGCCCTGGCAGATTATGGGGAACATCAGCGAATTTGGCGGTGATATCCCCAAATGGTGGTATGAAGACCAGAAAATGCTGGCAAACAAAATGACCGAACGTTTGCGTGATTTTGGCGGTGATGTCATCCGTCCCGCATTCTACGGAAAAGTGCCTAACAACATTTGCGATAAATATCCCGAAGCAAAAATTTATGCACAGGGTACCTGGAATCTGGCACAAAAAGGAGACCGTCCTCCGTTGATTGATGTGCATGACCCCTTATATGACAGAATGGCGGAAATCTATTACAGAAAATCCAAAGAACATTTTGGCGAAATTCATTACTTCGGCGGTGACCCCTTCCATGAAGGCGGTATTACTGATGGTATTGATATTGCGGAATATTCCAAAACCAATATCGAAACTATGAAAAAATATTCCGACGGTAATGTTTGGTTCTATCAGGGTTGGGTTGGTAATCCGAGACAGGAACTGTTAAACGTGTTAAAACACGAAGAAGTGTTAATTGGTCTTCTGTCCGGTGACCGTGTTGTTAACACAGCAAAAGAGCTGTTTGGCGACTATCCGTATATGTATATGCAGATTGGTAACTTCGGTGGTGTTCAGCGTTTCACCGGTAACATTCCCGAATTTTTGAATCAGCCCTTTGAATTGCAGCAGCCCGGTTCCTTAAACGATATGATGGTTGGTATCGGTATGGCGATGGAAGGAATTGAAACCGACGAAATTATCTATGATGTGTTAGCTTCCAACACCATCCGTGAAAAACCCATGAAGCAGAACGATTTTGTTGAAAAATTCTTTGTGGCAAGATACGGTTACTACAACGAAAACATCAAAAAAGCATACGATTTGGTAATTGATAATATCTACACTCTGTGGAAAGGATTTGCATACAATGCAAGTAAATCTTCTTCCTTGTGTACTTGCCCCAACATCAATGTTCGTACTGTTGGTTGGTTTGAATCCCGTGGCGGAAGCCCGTATCCCATCGAAATTCTGCAGGAAGCAACTGCTTTGATGTTAAAAGAATACGACAAATTAAAAGACAACGAATGTTATCGTTTCGATTTGATGGAACTGTGCCGTCAGGCAAATGCTGACTATGGTTGGGACATCATTGAAGCAATGAAAAACGCATACAAAGGCGGTAAACGCGCACAGTTTGAAAAAGAAGCACGTCGTTTCTTAAAACTTTATGACCTGCAGGAAGCAGTTGTTCGTACCAATGAACACACCTTATTGGGTGCTTGGATTCAGCGTGCAAGAGACTACGGCAGAAACGATACCGAAAAGAGAATTTTTGAATATAACGTGAAGAATATGATGACACTCTGGTGTGGTAAACCCGGACGTTTCCGTTTGAGAGACTATGCATTCCGTGAATATGACGGTATGCTCTCCGGTTACTATAAAAAACGTTGGATGGCTTACTTCACCTGGTTATCCTTACATTTCGGTAGAGAACATCAGGGATTAGAACCCAACATCAGCTTTACCGAACAGGATTACGTGTTCACCTTGTCTACCGAAAATTATCGGACCAAACCTTCCGGTGATTTGAGAAAAGCTTGTGAAGCGTCTATGAAATTCTGGAAAAAATATTAAGAGTAACGGAAAAAACGGTATCCGAAAGGGTACCGTTTTTTATGGAAAGAAAATCTTTACAAATGATAACTTTTGTGATATAATGTCTTACGAACAAGAAAAAAGGAGAAATTTCTTATGAAGAATTTGAAAAAACTGTTTTGCATCTTGTTGAGCTTATTATTGTTGACATCCTGCGGTGCTACTGAAGAAGATCCCTCTCTGGACAATATCAAGGAACAGGTTCAAGCTACTGATAAGTTGTTTGGTGTGGCTTACCTTGGAGCTGTGGATGGAGATTTCAAAGCTGTAAAAGCTTACGTTGAATCACAAGAATTTATCAAGGTATATTCCTTTATCAAAGAAATTAAAAAATCTCATTTTGTTGAAAATGAAGGCTCAGAACTTTACTGTGTGGTTCCGGCGAACAGTGATGTTTCAATTAGCGTTTATCAAGCGGAAATGAATGAGAAGGCAACTCAATTGAAAAAAACAGAAGAGCTTTTGTCAAAAGATGACGGGAAACCCATTTTAATTCGCGGAAATATCAGTGATATTATGTCGAACCTGATGGTTGTAGCTAAAAAAGGTGATGTTTCTGTGGAATATAGTCCCAGTCTTTCTTTAGAGAACGGCATACTGGATAATTCCGAGCAATTGATTTTTGAATTTACTCCTTATGAACTGATGCCCCAATTCAACGGATTAGATTCCTCTGTTCAATGGGATTTTTGCGGAAACTGGACAGCTACTGTTGCGGAAGCTAACGGTGAAACCTATCAGTTGAATTTGTCAGTTTCTTCCGACAGTTGTGTCGAGCTTTCTTTTGCCTCTGAAACTGTGAGTGGTGCTTACACAGGAAACTGGTTAATATTGTCTGATCAGAGATTGCGTCTGGAACTTGGCGGAGAGACCGTAGATTCTAAAATGCCGGAAGTAACAGGTCTTCACACCGATGTGGACGGCATTTATTATTGGGATGTAGTAGACGGTAATCTGGTTTTAACCTATATCAACGGAACAATGTTCTATCCTGCGGCATCGGTAACAGAGTTTCTGTTTACTCCCGCTGTTTAATCAATGAAATTCGGAAGGCTCGGTTCAGAGCCTTCTTTTTATGGGTTGAAACACAAGCATTCTAAAAGAAAAAAGAACTATCTCAATTGAGATAGTTCTTTTTTTTCGTTGTTATCAGATTTCCTGCGCAGTCCAGTTTTCATCCACTTTTGTTACTTTAAAGGTTTTGAAAATCGGATCATTCTGTTTTGCATCTTTAAGAAATTCATTTGCATTGTTTTTCATTTCATCCAGCATAGCAGGGAACAGTTCTTTATAAGCTTCATCTTCGCTCATATCTTCTGTCAGCACTAACTTTTCGATGACGCTATCCACATTGATGAATTCTGATGCATTTTCGATAGCGTTGTTTATGTTAAAGTCATCGAAGTTTTTTTGGGTGATTTCCACTTCTACCGTGTAAGCATCGGTTTCATTCTGTACTGGAAGAAATTGATGAAATTGGCAAGTAATCATTTCGCGATATAATTCATCAACAAATTCAACAATCTCATCTTGGTATTCTTGCTCTTCTACTGATAGAATCTTTTCGAGAGCCTGATAGTTGCTTTTTTCCTGTAAGTATTTGTAAATTGCATCTTTCTTTGCTTCTTCGGATGCATCTTCGGAGGGAGAAGCGGGAGTAGGCGTAGGAGCGTTAGAAAGAGGTGAAGTTTGAATATCAGCCTGAGGCTGATAGCTATTGTCAGAACCGCATCCTGTAATCAGTGCCATGGAGACAGGAAGTGCCAATAAAAGTGATAAGATTTTTTTCATAAGTTACCTCCACATAATGTATCCCGATAAATTTTAAGAATACATTCTTGATATGTTATTAAAAAATTACTCTGTCAATCAGTTTTCTGTGTATTTTATTTGTATTTTATCAGATAATTTGATCAATACAGTTGCGATTTACAAATCCAGGTCTGTCCCGGGTGTGAAAAAGGATTCGAAGTCAGAAGCGGAATTTTCGGTTTCCGGCTGTTGGGGAGTTGAAAGAGATTTTAATGTCGGATCATTTTCTGCTACAGTATCATTCGCTTTACTGTAATCTTCCGGTGAAGTATATGATTCAGGCGAAATGTACACCGGCGGTTCGAGGGGTGTTTCGTTTGTATCTGAAACTATCGTATCTGCAACGGCTGTATCCGAAACTGCTGTATCAGGAATCGTTGTTTCCGAACCCGTTGGCTTTTGGGTTGCTTTTTTAGATTTCAATACCCAAAATACAATCACAGTTAGTGCAATAACTAGTAATGCAATTCCCAAAATTACGGGGAAGCTGACAGATTGTTGAACGGGTTGGAGTGCGTTGTCGTTCGTTTCTTCCGGGGAAGGGGATTCCTGTGAAGCATCTTCAGCCAATTGGATTAAATTGTCCAAATAGGGGATTGAGCGACGTTTCATCTGAACGGCACAAAAACAATCCTTTGCAGCCTTGCCGTATCCTTGCTGCAACATTTGCAGGCCCGTTAAAAAGGTTTTTGAGATTTCACCTTGTTCAATCTCAAGACCTTGAGCCATATCGAGAATTGCTTCCGCGGGAACCATATAGGAAAATCGGGTATCGGAGCTGTTGGAATAGGTGTTTAATCCTTCGATTTGCAGATGATTGTCCACAGAAGGACCGCCACTGCTTCCCTGAGAAATCGTGGTGGTGATTTCCATTGCTTTATAGTCAGTTCCTTTTACGGCAATATGTCTTGCAACTTTACCGGTTCCGATGGTTGCACTCAAGGTGGATTCATAGCCGATTTCTTCAAAAATTTCATTGGCAGCAGCCGGGAATCCTCCTGATACAATGTTGCTGTTTACTTCGGGATAGGTGTTGGACAGGGAAAGCCCTACCAGATTATCTTCTTCAATTTTCAAAATTGCAATATCCTGGGTGAGACCTTCGGCGTTTTCTCCACTGGATATTCCTTGTTTAATCACTTCTGCCGCATATGTGTTGGCACTTCTGAGATCGGTTTTTCCATCTGAAGTTGGGATTGAAATTTTCATATTTGTGCTTGTGATTTCACAAGTGAAATCACTGCTGTCATATGGGTAACTTACACTGTCTTCCTCAATAAAATCCAAATCATCCATGGTGATGGTAAGACCTTTGTCAGCCATATCCTGAACGATGTCTTCCAAATCAGCATCCCAATACTCCTGCACGATGCCGGAAACATATTCTTCTAACATAGCGTCAGTAGGTTCCTCCACAACGTGAGCATTGGTAGCGATATAGCCGTGATCTCCGAGAATTACACCGCTACCCTGGCTGATACACTGTTGGGTAACAGTTTCCTCGGTGCCATATTTAAAGTAATCTTTGTAATTTTTTAAAATAAAGGCAGCAATTGTTTTTTTGGAAATATTGGGATAAGCTGTTATTAAGGTAGCTACCTGATCTGTTTTTAATACCAAAGGTTTATATGTAAAGGTGAATTCACATTCTTGCGTAACATATACTACGGTGGATTTTAACGCGTGACCGATCATTTCATCTGCATATTCAAAATCCTCCTGGTATCCGAGCTTTTCGTATAGGGGAAGTTCTTCTGTTACAACACTTTTCGTTTCAGCGACAGCTGTGCTTTGCGTTCCATTTGATTCGGCGCTTTGTGTTTCGATTGCTGCTGTGTTTTGGGTTTCTGGTTTTGCTTTGTTTTCCGAAAACACGGTTTGATAAGAAAACAACATACATACAATCGCAGAAACAGTCAGAATTCTTTTGAAAATATGGTTCACAGGCAGACTTCTCCTTTCTAAATACTAGACAGAATCATTATAGCACATCAAAATACAAAAATCAAGAATTTTCTTGCATAATCAACAGATTTTTCCTAAAAAAATTCTGCTCAAACGGATGCTTGAGCAGAATCTGATCATGATATATTTTCTCAAATATTAGCTTTTTTGTAAATCAATTCTACCGTTTTGGGAGCATTTTCCAAAACAAAGGTAAATTTTCCCTTTTTGGTTTCAATGGTTGCTGTGTCTCCTTGATAACTCGCCCCGGTAATATCTTCATAGCGAATCGAAAATTTTTCATTTTTGTAGCCACTTATGGCACAAACGCCGGAAATTCCTTTTTCACAGATACAAAGATAAGTTTGTGACAATCTTTTTTTAATGCCGCTATATACCATATAGAAAGCTATGCCCAACAGTGCCACAAAAAGGAACTCTATCAGTAAATTCCAATACCAAGCCAACCCTGCGGAATCTAAGAGTGTATTAGAGAAAAATGCAACAATTACAGCAGCAATAATAATTGGTATAATATCTTGATATAAACTTCTTTTGCAATAATATTTTTCGGGACAGCAGTCTTTTGCAATCTCATTTCCTAACGCCTGAGGCATTATTTCACGCTCCTTTTTTGACATTGTACCACGTTTTTAAAAAAAAAGCAAGTTTTATCGGGAAAATTTTCATCCTTTTATCTTAACCAAATAAAACAGTGTCAGATTTTTGGGGAGAAGTGATAGTTTATTCGGATTTGCATTTTATAGATGGTTGGGGGTATTTTTATTTGCATATTGGGTTTTACACTGCATAATATTTGGGTCCTTTGGGAAATTCTTGGGTGTAAAAACATTTTTATTTTAACATAAGGTGTAACAATGTTTTTTCCTGTTATGAACAAAATCCTCCGATTTTTTCGGAGGATTTTTTGTGTTTGATAACTTTATTTGTTCTTTTCCAGGTCTTTATTACGGATTTCTACACGACGTACTTTACCGCTGATGGTTTTGGGTAATTCATCCACAAAATCAACGATTCTGGGGTATTTGTAAGGTGCGGTATGAGTTTTAACGTATTCCTGGATTTCTTTTTTGAGGGCATCGGTTCCTTCAGTGCCTTTTACCAGAACAATGGTGGCTTTTACAATCTGACCTCTTACCTCGTCGGGAACTGCAGTGATTGCACATTCCAGCACGTAGGGAAGTTCCATAATAACACTTTCAATTTCGAAGGGTCCGATTCTGTAACCGGAAGATTTGATAACGTCGTCAATTCTGCCCACATACCAGAGATAACCGTCTTCGTCCATAGTAGCCTGGTCGCCGGTGTGATAGTAGCCGTCGTACCAAACATCTTTTGTTTTTTCTTCGTCTAAATAGTAGCCGGTAAACAATCCGCAAGGAACATTTTCTTTGGTGCGGATACAGATTTCGCCCGTATCCCCAATGGGGCATTCTTTTCCTTCTCCGTCTAAGAGAACCACGTCATACAATGGACTGGGACGTCCCATAGAACCAATTTTAGGAGTGGAACCTACGAAGTTTGCGATGGACAAGGTGGTTTCGGTCTGCCCGAATCCTTCCATAATGGTTAAACCGGTTGCTTTTTTGAACTGGTTGAATACTTCCGGATTCAATGCTTCGCCCGCTGTGGTAGCATATTCAATGGAAGATAAATCATATTTGGATAAATCTTCTTTGATGAAGAAGCGATACATGGTCGGAGGTGCGCAGAAGGTGGTAATATTGTATTTTTTGAATAAGGGTAAAATATCTTCGGAATGGAAACGGTCGAAATCATAAGTGAATACACCTGCTTCACATAACCACTGACCGTATAATTTACCCCACAGAGCTTTTCCCCAACCGGTGTCGGAAATGGTGAAATGCAGTCCGTCGGGATTTACATTGTGCCAATGCTTTGCAGTAGGGTAGTGTCCCAATGCATATTTATACGAGTGAGTTGCAATTCTGGGATATCCTGTGGTACCGGAAGTGAATAACATCAGCATCGGGTCATTACCGCAGGGTGTATCTTCTTTTCTGAAATAATGGGTGGAAAAGCGTTCTGCTTCCACGTTGAAATCGTGCCAACCTTCACGGCAACCGCCAACCATTACTTTAATCATATCGGGAAATTCTGCTGCAGCTTTTTCTGCTTCGCATGCAACATCTCCGTCTGCAGTGCAAACAATCGCTTTTACTTTTGCTGCTTTGTAACGGTATGTGAAGTCGTGTTCTACTAACTGATTGGTTGCGGGAATTGCGATTGCACCGATTTTATGAAGAGCCAACATACTAAACCAAAACTGATAGTGACGTTTTAACACCAGCATAACGGTGTCACCGCGTTTGATTCCCAGTGATTCAAAATAGTTGGCAACCTTCGCAGAATATTTTTTCATATCGGAGAAGGTGAATTTTCTGTCGGTTTTGTCATTTGCAACCCACATCATTGCCACTTTGTCGGGATCTTTTTTTGCGATAGCATCCACACAGTCAAATGCGAAGTTGAATTTATCGTCATTTTTAAAGGTGATGCCGTTAAATACGCCGTTTTCATCATAGCTGGATTCAATAAAATCATCTGCAACCGTCTTTTTCGCAGCTTCTTTTGCTTTTGCTGCTTTTGCAGCGATAAAAGGTGCTTCGGGATATTCTTCCGAAAAGTGTCCGTCCTGAGGATTTAATACCACTGCGTGGAATTCACATCCACCTTCCGAAACGGCAATCATACCGTGGGGGATAATACTGTTGTAGAAAATAGAGTCGCCTTCATTTAAAACGTCAATGTGGTTACCCACCTGCACTTTTAAAGAACCTTTTACAATCACGTCAAATTCCTGACCATTGTGGGAATTTAATTTGATGGGAGCATTTTGTTCTTCTGCAAGGTAGGGGAATTTTACTAAGAAAGGTTCTGCTAATTTTTCCTTAAATTTGGGCGCTAAGTTGTTATAAACTACGCCCTGTTTTTTGATAATTTTTAACCCTTCGCCTTTTCTGGTGATGGCAAAGGAGGTGAGGGTAGTGGAGGTACCTTCCAAAAGATCAACCACTTCAACACCGCAGGCTTTGGCACATTTGTAAATAAAGGTAAAAGAAAAATCGGTTTCGCCCTGTTCTAAGAGCAGATAATCTTCTTTGGATACGCCGGTCAGTTTTGCTAATTCTTCCGGTGTGTATCCTTTTGCTTCGCGCAGGTCTTTGATTCTGCCTGCAACTTCTTTCAAATTGTAATCCATTGTTCTGTCTCCTCTCGATTCTGATTGAATTTTTAAAAAGAGATTTGAATAAAACAAAAACCCGTCTCAAAAGAAACCCTTTGAGACGAGTTGTAACAACCCGCGGTACCACTCAAATTACGGATAAATCCGTCACTCACCGGGCTCTAACAAGCCCTTTGCTTTAACGCAGCAATACGGAAGGAGTCTACTCGTAATCAAAAATAAAAACTTTCGGTCCTTCGACTCAGAGGTGATGGGTCATTGGAAAACATCCCCATTGCCTCGCACCAACCGGCAACTCTCTCAAGGTTCAGAAGTCCGACCGTCCTCGTCACAGTCGTTTTTGTGATATTCAAATTTGAGAGAATTATACTACTTTCAGATTCAATTGTCAATACCTTTTTTGAAAAAAACAAGAAAAATAAGTTGATTTTTGCAAAAACAAATCCGGAGTAGAAAATAAAATGTGTGTACCATATCTCAAACAAGAATATGGGGATTCGATGGATTTGGTATATATTATACTATATAATGTATACACGGGACTTTTTGAGTGTAAATACGTCCTGTATAGTAAATTGACAGAATGTTACATAAATGTTACAATAACAATAGGGGAGAAGTATATCTTTTTGTATAAAACTCCCAATATCAATTTTGCAAAAAAAATAAAATATACATCAAAAGGAGATGGCAACATGAAAATGAAAAAACTGTTAAGTTTCAGTTTGGCAATCGTTATGCTGTTTAGCTGTGTGCTGAGTCAGACTGTTTTCGTAAGTGCAGCAGATGCAGTTGTTGATTACAACGATGCTCCTTACGCAGGTGTGTATGCGGTAACCGCTGATAAAGCGACCACCATTACCACCGAAATCGGTTCCGTTACCGAATTAGTGGCAGGCGAAACCGGTTATATGTACCTGGTAAAAGGTGCAAACGAAGTAGACATCACAAATGGTGCTGCTTTAACCATTACTGATTTAGACAACAATGGTATGGATTACTTTAATCAAGTAAACATTCCTAATCAACCTATCTTATTTGGTCAGGAGGACGAGGTTGCAAGAGATTTATACAAATACCTTGCTCCCGGCGAATCTTACACCTTCACCTACACTCCTTCTCAGGGAATGAATGGTATTGTATACCCTTATCTTTATTTTTCAGATCTGGTAGAAAATACTTATGAAGTTACTACCGATACCGGCTTTGTGACCAAGATTTACAAAAATGCAGGCTATGCAAGCTCCTTAGCATGGCAGGATGCAGCAAGAGCTGAAACTGCTCTTCTGTATGTCAGAGGCGGTGCCCAGGAAATCACCATTAAAAATATTGGTGTGAACACTGGTATTTTGAACACTATCAAAATTCACAGTGTTGGTGAATATCAGGATTTCCACACTGTTGCTGATTTGGTTCCCATGACTTGGGCTCAGTTAAATCCCGAACCGACTCCGGAACCGACTCCCGAACCCACTCCGGAACCGACTGCAGAACCCACTCCCACTCCGGAAGCTACTCCTTCCGTTTACACCGATTCCTTCACTTACAGAGCAGCTGAAGCAGGCGTTTATAAAGTAACTGCTGATGCTGAGGTTGTAATTGAAAACGAAACCGGCTCCAAAGCAGATCTGTCTGCAGGCGAAATCGGCTACATTTACTTAATCAAAGGAACCAACACTGTTGCTACCACCGATGCAGATGTAAACGTAACCTTTACTGCTTTAGAAAACAACGGTTTAGATTACCTTGATCAGATCGTAGTTGATCAGCAGGTTATTACTCCAGGCGATGGTAACATTTATCAGCACGGTATGGGCGTAACTTTAGAGCCCGGTGATGTTTATACTTTAGTGTTTGACACCAATTTACATGGTGGTTGGAACGGTTTAGTATATCCCTACATTTATTTAAGTGATGCTAATGCAACCTCTATTAAAGTGAAGACTGATACCGGTTTCTATGCAGAACTTTCCAAATCCGGCTCTGCAAACACTCTGTACACTACTGTAGCAGGCGGAAGCGACTTTGAAATTCTGTATTTAAGAAAAGGTAAAAACGTTATTTCTATCGAAAACACCAGCGAAAACCCCACTATTTTAGCTAACATTAACTTTAACAGTACCGCAGCAATTATGGGTAATGCTAACTTAGCATCTCAGACCAATCTGGAAAACTTAAAACCATACATTGGCGATGCTCCGGTAATCGACTACGGTTACTTCCCTGAAGGTTGGGACGGTGTGGTTGAAAATCATCCCGACTACAATTATGATGCTGAAGCTTTATTTATCGAAGGCTTTGCTCCCAACATGAGCTCCGATGAAGGTATGGAATTACTGGGTACCGACTGGGGTGCCAAAGATGAAACCGGCAATGTGATTACCAAAGGTGTTGCCGATGCAATCTATCTCCCAGCAGGTTCTTTTGCAACCTATACCTTAAATAATATTCCTGCTGATGGCACCTATGTTGCACTGGTTCGTTACGGTCAGGCAAGTAACACCACCGCTTCCTTGCAGCTGATTAATCAGGTTGATGGCGTGGACTATTATGCACAGTACAATATCGCTCCTCAAGGTGCATGGAATTCCGCTAATTGGAGCTACAACAACGGCTATGATGATTTCATCTATCTGCAGGAAGGTAACAATGAGCTGACTGTTTATAATGCAGGGCCCGGCGGTATTGTACTCAACGAATTTGATATTTTACCCTTAGAAAACAACGAAGAATACTTCCAGTATGTTGGTACTGCTGACGATACCGAAAGCACCTGGCCGGAAGGCTGGACCGGTTCTATTGTTGGCTGGCCCGATTGGGATAAAGCAGCAAATCCCTGGACTTACGGTGTTACTAAAGCGAATACCTACACTTCTATCGGATATTATCCGCCCTACACCGATGCAGGTATGAACCTGTCTGACGGTATTTGGGTGAACTACACCGTTACTGCTCCCGAAGCAGGTATGTACTTAGTGGAAGCTGAGTATACCGGCGTTTTACATTTACAAACTGCGACCGGCGATTATGTAGAGTTCTCTGCAGAAAAAGCTCCCGTACAGTATATCTATTTAGCAGAAGGCGATAACATTATTACTGCATCCGGTGAACCCGGTACTGAATTTGTTAGTGCTTCCTTCTATCAGTTAAACAACTCTGACGATTACTTAAGCCAGAGAGAAAACGTGAATATCATTCCCGAAGATCCCTTCGAAATGAGCTTAAGCCCCATGAAAGATATGACCGATTCTTCCGGTTATTGGTATCAGTACCAATATGACAACAACGGTGATACCATCGTTCAGGGTGCAGGCTCTATTGTAAAATACGAACTGCAGGTTTATCATCCCGGTATCTATAGAGTACAGGCGAAAATCGGTGGTACTACCGATCCTGCAAATCTCCCCATCGTTACCATCGATACCGATGCTGATGACGGTTACCGTGCATCTCTGGCAACCGATGTTGTTAAGGATGAAGGTGCTTGGAGAGCAACCGATGCTGAAGGAAACTATCAGTATGTATACTTAAAAGAAGGTATCAACCATATTGAAATCACCGCAGGTGATACTCACCATGTATTACGTAGCGTGGAATTCAAGCTGTTAACCGAGGAAGAAAAAGCTACTGTTACCATTGACGATTGTAAGCTGACTCCTCCCAGACCGATTACCATCAATCCTTATACCGACACCTTAACTGAAGGCGGTATGGGTTATGACTTCCATTTCTACAGCACTACTACTCCCCCCATTGGTTCCGGTCACGGTACTCAGTTACGGGAAGGTGAATGGCAGAGATTTGAAGTAACTGCAAAAGTAGCAGGTACTTACCAGATTACCACTTTGGCAGCATCTTATGGTGAGGCTACCACCATTTCCGTGGAAACCATTGATTCCAAAGGAACTACCGAACATTCCCTGACTCCCGATAACTACGTTAACTCTACCGGCGGATACATCACCTTAAAAGAAGGTGTGAACTCCGTTTGGGTTCGTAACGACGGTCCTGGCTGGGTATATTTAAAAGGTGTTTCCTTAGAATATGTGGAAGATACTTCCAAAGTGTTACCCGGCACATTTATTCAGGCATTTGACTACATCGGTGCATCCGATGATTTAACCCAGATTTCTGAATACACCACAAGAAATAACTACATGGGTATTCATGTAGCAAACACCAACAATTCTACTGCAGATACCATCACCTATCAGTACAATGTAACTATCCCTGCAGATGATTACTATGGTATTGTTATGACCGGTACTGTACCGCTGACTCCTAGCGTTGTAATCACTCTGTCTGATGGCGTAAATGAAGATATCGTTATGTTAGATGGCGAACTGCCTTACTTCGGAAACGAAAACGAAGCTGCAAGTGTAACCATCACTCCCGATAAAGTATACTTACCGGCTGGTGATTATACCATGACCTTTACTCTGACTGAAAACGAAGATGCAGGTACCGCTACCGAGATGATGACTCATGTTCACAGCTTCGAATTCACCACCTTAACCCGTCAGGATATGTTCTTAGCAGCTATGCAGTCTGCAGAAACTACCGCAGATATCAAAGCAGCATTAGCAGAATTTAACGATGTGTTAACATCTGACATCACCGTTACTCCTGAAACTGACTTCATCTATCCTGAATATGCATACAACGCATTATTAAACTGCGCTATGCTGGAATCCGGTGCATACGAAACTTACGAAGACGTTAAATTTGCATACGACTTCGCTAAAAATATGATTTCCGCATCTGATGACGGTTCCGGTAACTTGGTATACACCGTTCAGGTTGGTGACTGGAACGAAGTGGACACCACTGTATTAGTTGCAGTTTACACAGAAGCCGGTCCGTTATACATGATGGGCGAAGGATACTTAGAATATGAAGAAGCTGTTGGTACCTATGTACCTGTTGAAGCTACTTTATATGATTACATCCCCGAAGCAGGCGACCAGATTAAAGTATTTATCTGGGATAGCTTTGACGGCTTAAAACCCGTATTCTAATCTGTATCATTGAATTAGGATACCTTAAAATATGGCAGAGAAATTTCTTCTCTGCCATATTTTTTTGAAGTAGGGCAAACAACTATCATTGACAATTAAAATATACCATTTTACGATAAACAAATACTAAAATCGGCTTCGTGATAAGACCAGATAAAATATGATTTTTATTTGGTAATCTATAATGAAAGAGCATAGGGATATTGTTTGTATTTTTCAAATTAAGACTTTTTACAAAGGAAGATGTCCTGACTGTGAATTGACTTTTTTTCAAAAAAATGATAAGATAACATTGGAATATCCATACGCATATCTATATATAATAGTATAGTTATTTTGCAAAAAAAAAACAAAAAATATAAACAAAAAAAGAAAGGATGAAAGCAAAATGAAAAAGCTTTTAAGCCTCGGCTTAGCAATCGTTATGATGTTAAGCTGTGTACTGGTTCAGACTGTTGCAGTAAGCGCAGCTGGAGCAGTATCTTCAAACAATGCTCCTTATGCAGGTGTGTATGCGGTAACTGCTGACAAAGCTACTACTGTAACTACCGAAGCTGGTTCTGTTACAGAATTAGCAGCAGGCGTAACCGGCTATACCTTCCTGGTAAAAGGCGCAAACGAAGTACAGGTTAGCAACGGTGCTAATTTAACCATTACCGCTCTGGAAGACAACGGTAAAGCATTCTATGATCAGGTTAACATTCCGAATGTACTGATCAGCGGAACCAAAGATACCCATGATGTGACCTCTAATGATGCAATTTATTTGACTCCCGGTCAATCAGTTACCTTGACCCATACAGCGAATCAGGGTGCAGGTATCTACTATCCCTACCTTTCCGGTACAGAAGGCGGTACTATCAGAGTGACTTCCGATACCGGTTTCTATGCAGATATTCTGCTTAGAGGTTCATCTTCTTCTGCATGGGCTGATGGTTCCAACAAAGGAGATCCTGAAATCGTTTATTTAAAAGCCGGCGAACAGACCATTACCCTCACAAATATCGGAAGTTCCGATGCGATTGTTCAGACTACCAGATTTGGTACTACTTATCCGTTTACTGCAAATGATCTTTGGTTACCTCAGATGGCAATGAAAGCGCTGAAAGTAGTTCCTTATGTTGCAGAACCTGAACCGACTCCTGATGTTCCCACCACTACTCCCGGAACTACCTCTTACACTGCTGACTTAGCAGGTGTATATGAAGTATCTTCTGACAAAGCTGTTACTGTAACTTCCGAAATCGGTTCTGTTGCAGAATTGGAAGCTGGTGAAACCGGTTACATCTATCTGTTAAAAGGTGCAAACACCTTAAACATCAGCGATGACACTGCAACCCTTACCATTACCGCTTTGGAAAATAATGGTCTGGATTACTTAGATCAGGTAACTGCTGAAATTCCGCTGGCTCCCTCCAGCATTTCCGAACTGACTCTGTCTGGTAATTATTCTAATGCTCAGCATCCCTACACCGATTATGGTGCATCTGGTGTTGCAATTGGTCCTAACGGATCTGTTGATGTTACCTTAACTGCTCCCGCAGCAGGTTTATATGTAACTCAGATTCAGTTTTCTTATGATACCCAGGCACAGATGACTGTGGAAAGTGATACCGGTTTCTACGGCGTTATTAACCAGCAGGCTGGCCGTGTAGGTTGGAACGAACTGCATCAGGGTGAACACGGTGTTGGCAATCAGGATATGGAAATCATCTTCTTAAGAGCAGGTGCAAATACCATTACCTTTAAAAACACCGGTGCAGGCGATACCTTGATTACCAAAATCAAAATGGCAAAAACCGGTTCTTTAGTATCTTTACCTGCATACAATTGGCAGTTCAATGTTGAAAACTTAAAACCCGTTGCTCCCATTGTTGATTCCTTCCTCAATGATGTTGTTGCTGCAACAGCTGTAGGCAACACCATCACTATGGGTGGTAGAATCGGCGCTGAATGGATGGATTTAGCATACGGCGTAGAATTTACTACCAATAAAACCGGCACCAGAGCACAGAAATACTATGGTGCAAGACCTGGTGATATCGTTTCTGACGGTAACGGCGGCACCACCACCTTCACCTTTGGTGAATGGGACGGTACCTTTGAAATCGTTTTAGAAGGCGTTTCCGCAGGTGTGAAAGAATACAAATTCTTCGTTGGTGATAACTACAGCGAAGAAGCAACTGTAACTGTTGAATAATTTTAAAGGAGGATAACCAGATATGAAAAAATATACTTGCCCTTCTTTAGAATTCGTTTCTATCGAAGCAAATGAAGCAATTGCTTACGAAAATCCGTTAGAAACCGCAGTTGTAACTACTTCCAATGGTAAAATCACCACCACTTACAACATGGCTCTTTTAGACGAAGGCTCTCAGATCTAGGGATAGTTGTTCTATCAAACGAAAGGCACAGGAACTTGTTTCCTGTGCCTTTTTTGTATCATGAAAACCATGCGATAGTCGCGTGGTTCACAAAGAGTATTGTTTATTTCAATCTTACATCTACGTTGTCGGAAATCATTTCAAAATCTGTTATGATAGAGTATTTTGGCAATTTTTGATTAATTGTTTGAATTACTGTTTCACAGTTAATTTGTTGATTCACATATAGCTGTGCCACAATTTTATGGTCCTTTTCAAAAACTTTTGCTTTGTTGATGGATTCGTGTTCCATCAGAAGTTCCTCAATTTCATCGGGGTACACATTTTCGCCGTTGGACATTAAAATCATTCGTTTTTTTCTGCCGCAAAGATAGATTTTATTGTTTTGGATATAGCCGATATCTCCTGTGTGAAAATAGCCGTCTTTATCGAAAGTGTCTTGGAGATTTTTTCTGTAGTATCCTAAAAAAACATTTTCGCCACGGACTGTTATTTCCCCAATACCGTTTTCATCAGGATGTTTGATTTTTACGTCCAAATTTTCAAATATGGTTCCAACCGATTCAAAATCGTTCTGATTGGAATATTCCACGCAAATAATGGAGGAAGTTTCAGATAATCCGTAGGAGTGAAGTTGATTGATTCCGTCATCTTTTAAAAATTTTCTGATTTCAGGCTTAAAAAATGCACCGCCCGAAAATAAAAATTTCATCCGTCCGCCAAATAAGTCAGACGGTCGGATATTTTCGCTTTTACAGATTCTGTATGCTTTTTCATAAATCAAAGGAACTGCACAGAACACAGTTGGTCTAATTTGCTGAATTTCTTGGAAGATATTTTGGGTATCGCTGCACAGATATATCTGCATACCGGTAATGAGCGAATATAAAAACACGCTGATTCCCGCATATACATGATGCAGCGGCAAAAACAAGTAACAGGTATCTTCGCAATTTAGGGGAGCTCTTTTATAAAGATTTTCCCAATTGGCAAACATATTCTGTTGGGATAGCATAATTGCCTTGGGAATCCCGGTTGTACCTGAAGAAAAGACGATTTTGGAACATTCTTGGGGATTTCTCGGAGCAGGGGATTGTCTTTGTTCTTTCAGATGTTTGATTTCATTCAGACAAATAAATAAAACAGTCGGAAAGACAGCTTTTAAAGGACGGATTTCTTCTTCTTTGGAAGAATCATACAGTATTGCAGAAAGCTTTAGTTTGGTAACGGTGTTTTCCAAGTCGTAATATTTCCATTCCTTGGATATTGCAACGCAGGTACCTACATATCCCATCACAGCAATATCTGCCACCATATAGAGATAAGAATTGGGGCCGTATAAACCGATGTTGCAATCTGACAATCCTTTTTCCATGAGCAGGGAAGCAAAGGCATAAACATCAAAAACAAAGTCGGCGTATTTTTTTGCAACAAATTTTCCCTGATGCTTTTCATAAATATATTTTCTGGTGCCAAACTGTTCTTTTCCTCGTTTTAAAAGAGCATCAATATTATATTCTGTCATGTTTGAACCTCTTTTTTAACTTTTCGTAATGAATCTTCGTGTGGTGCTTCACATCGCACGGAATCTTTTTGATGGGCACCACTTCGGAATTTGTAATTTGATAAGTTTTTCGCAGGATTTTTGCGATTTTTTCGGCAAGTTCTTTGGTGTAGTCTTCTAAAAACACGTAAACTTTTTCTTGATGCTGCAAAACTGCACATTTGGATATTTCTTCCAGAGTTGTGATAATCCTCTGTTCGATTTCATTGGAATATATTTTTTGGTTGTTTACGCTCACAAAATACTTGCTTTTTCCTAAAAAATAAAAAACACCGTTTTGTTTTATTGCCATATCGTTGGTATGATGCCATAAGAAACCGTTTTCATCGTTAGTTTTAGTGGATTTATCTTGGGTAAGATAATCTGCCAGCAGGGCATCACTATGGACGATAATTTCGTTTTCATCGGTTAAACGGACATCTACTCCTTTTACGGGATACCCTAAAGGAGATCGTCCTGTTTGTGATAGCAGAGAAATAAATTCTTTCAGTGTGATTGTGCACATAATACTGCATTCTGTGGAGCCGTATATTACAATATTTTCAGAATCAGGGAACTTGTTCTGAATCTGTTTGGCTTCGTGCAAATTTAAGATGGCTCCGCCGACGTACAGACGTTTTAAGTTGGGAAAGTGGTTTTCTGCTTTGAAACAAAAATCGGGCGTGGTGATTGCCATTGTAACGGGTAAATGAGAAAACAGAGCCAATCTTTGATTGATCGATTTTTCATGTTTCTTTAAATTCAGTTGGGGTAACACGGTGGTGATGCCGCAGAGCATATTGGCAAACACATAAATATATGAAGTGGTCAGAGCCATTTCATTCTGATAGGATAACACGGTATTGTCCTTGATTAATTGCAGTTGTTGCATCAGGTCCTGATGGCTTCTTAAGGCTACTTTCGGGATTCCTGTGGAGCCTGTGGTCATAGTCAGTAATGCCAACGTATCTTCTGATATTCGGGATAAGGCAATTTTATCGGAATCAAAAGAATTCATTGGGATTTTATCAATATTGATTACTTGCTTGATTTTTGAAAATTCCCGAAAGAAAAAACGAAGAGCTTTGGTTTTATTGCATACTAAAATCCGATCGGGAGTGTATTCTTTGAAAATTTCCCGAAGACTTTTTTGCTTTGCCAAAATATCTACATACATAATGGAGGCTCCCACCAATAAAGATGCCCACATAAAAACGCATAGCTCATAAGAGGACGCACAAAAGGCAAGGATTTTATCTCCTTGCCGTATTTTATTTTTTCTCATATAACAGACGGTGGCAAATACATCTTGTTGTAGCTCCAAAAAGGTTTGGGATATGATTTTTCCTTTTTTTTCATAGATGATTGCTGTTTTTTTGCTATGTAATTGACACGCGTTTAAAAAGATGTCCACAATGTTACTCATGGGATTCCTTTCTGTATAGCCTAAAATCTCTGTAAAAGTAGGCCTGGTTCTTTTGAAATAGTTGATGAGAGGGTTCTTCCTCTAATTGAAAGCAAGAATCCTTAAAATACCGTTTATTTTGCATATTCCAGTAACAGAGGCGTGCATTGGGATTGGAAATTTTTGAAAGCAATTCTTCGCAATCTGAAAATTCTTCTTCGCTCATATATTCAAAAATATCTGATAAATTGAAACAGTCAAAATGAAGATGGTTTACTGAAGATAAGTCTCCGTGAATCATTTCGATTTTAAAAAGATTTTTTTTAATGGTATTAAAATGTTCTCTTTTCAAATACAAAGGAAGAGCATTTTCTCGGTAAGTTTGATTGGCAATATAGCATAGGTAGGGATTGGTACGGTTTTTCGTGTGAGAAATACCAAATTCAAACCGTTTTTTTAAGTCGTTTCCGCTTTCTTCTTTTTCTTCCACATATTGGTAAAAATCACGGTCTCTGCCCATAGTTCCCAAAAATTTATGACCGAAAACGATTCTGAAAAGAAATTGGAATCTTTTCGTATGGATATAGCGATTATAATAGTCTGTTTGTTCCTGATAGTCAGATAATTCCGATAAACGGGCAAGTTTTTTCTTACTGCTCACAACAGGAATCACCACGTTTCGAAATAAATGAAAGAAACGCTCAAATTTTCCCACGTGTATGATACCTTTTTTTATGATTTTCAAGTTTTTTCGGAAGAAATTGTTTGCTTCTTCGCTAAGATAGGGAATCAATTTTTCAAAAACAGCAACTCTGTTACAAGTGCCGATTCCCAAAAATGCCAACATTTCTTCGTAAGAAAGTGCCTTAAAACAAGCCATTTTCAGTTCCAGACAATATAGCTGTGTTTTGTTGATGTCCAGCGCATACACTTTTTTGGGCTGGGAGATAAGAAGTGATAATGTGTTATCACCGGCAGATGCGATGGATAAGCAGATATCATCCGATTTAATTTGAAGAGCTTCTAAAAGCACAGTGGTATCTTCCCAACAGTTGGAATATCGGATAAATGAAAATTTTTTATTCGTTTTGTTGTTTTTCATTTTGTTCATCGTCTATGATTTCGACAGTGCCGTTGATACCGTCAACCCGCACTCTCATACCATCCTTCACTTTATTTGTCAGTCCGCGGATTCCCGCCACTAAGGTCAAGCCCATTTCTCTGGCAACCACTGCAGAATGCGAGAGGATACTGCCGCGCTCAATAATGATTGCTTTTGCCATGGGGAACAGAACAGTCCAACCGGGATCAGTTCGTTTGGCCATCAGAATATAACCTGTTACGTCGGAACCGGCGGGATCTTCTACCAGTTTTACGGTTCCTTCTACCACGGTTCCGCCGCCGGCTACACCTTGCAGTACGTCTGTGTCCACACATTCTTGTTCGGAGTAGACAGCTAATGCATTCTCAGGACACACTTCACCGTAAAAATGCATTCTTTCATAAGTTATTTTATCTTTATTTTTTGTGTATTCTGCTTTACGGTTATTGATAGAATTTCTGATTGCTGCAATCTCATATTCTGCACCTTGCATCATATCTGTGAGTTCCTCTTTTGTCAGATAAAACACGTCCCTTGGTGCCAGCAGAACTCCTTTTTCATAAAGGTTTTGACCTGCACGCAGATAAATACTCCGCACAATGGAATAAATGTAGGTTCTTCTTAATCGTAAGGATTCCCGATTTTTTACAAAGAATTTGGTAATATTCACAAGAAGACTGACAATCGGTTTTTGGAATAATCCAAAGTGAGAGAGCAACTCTTTTTGTGCCGATTTGGAATCTTGTTTATTTTCGGTAACTGAGTTTTCTAAACATAAATAATGTTTTATGGTTTCTATCAGAAACGTGGGATCTTCAAAAAGTGTTATGGTTTCCAGCTTTAGTTCATCCATCATTCTGGCACCATATTGATAAATATACTCTCTGATTGCTGTGAAAACAGGAGAATCTGAATCCATTTTTTGGATAATGGTTTCTGTTGATTTTGTTAGAAAAAGATTGGAAAGCTCTTGGTCGTTTTTAATTTGTTTTATAATCCAAAGAAGCTTTTCGCTTTGTTGAGCGCTTTCCACATTTCCTTGTTTGCTGATTACAGCGCTGATGAGCCCTTCATAATTTTGAATATTCTGTTTTTTTAGTAAATTTGTTAAGAATCCATAGAAAATCATAGCGCCCATATCGTTGGCGATGGGCGTGATGAAATCGTCTAAAATTTCTGTTTCCAAGGAATTGTAAACAGATAGTAGTTCTGTGTTTTTAACTCCTTTGAAATCAGAACCGTAGTAAGGTTTGGTAACGGCATTGAATTTTTCAATAAATTTTTTACTGTGCCGTTTCATCAGAAGCATTTTCTTAATAAAACTGGTGTAAATACGGATTTCACGTATTTTGGCAGCTTTTTTGGTTTCCACCAGCTCCACTTTGACTCCCATCATGTTTTCCATATATTTTTTGTTTTTTTCATATCCGGGGTAGAGGGCTGTCATTTTATACCAACTGTTTAACCGGTAATAGATTTTGTTTTCGTAGAACACAATCATATTGGCAAGATCGTCTTGAATGGATTTGATGGCCGAATCTTTCACAAAAAAACTTTTTAAAGTCTGATTGTATATTTTGGTGTAAACATCTTTAGCAAAGGTGTAGGTCAGGGGAGTGGTGACTCCTGAATAGCTTTCGATAATGTTGGAATTATCCAGAATTGTCAAGGGCTTGTTTTTATCACAAAAACTGTAGGTTGCAATGGTTCTTGCCTGAAGAATGTAAAGTTCGTTATCTTTAAGACAGAATTCAATATCTTTTGCCACACGGGGAGAATAGCTTTTTTCTATAGCGATTCCCGTTGCGTGAATTTTTTTGATGATTTCATCGCTTAAGATAAGCTCATCCGCAATATTTTTGACAGTGATTTCTCCGTTTTGGTTCACCACATAGTCGGTACTGTCTGCTTCTCCCGATACCAACCGTTCTCCCAATCCTTTTACAACGCAAATCAAACATTCCTCGGGATTGTTGGTACGTGGATTAGAAGTAAACATTACGCCTGAAACATCGGGCGTTATCATTTTTTGAAGAATGACAGCCACACTGATATTGGCGTTAATCAGTCCGTTCTGAGCGCGGTATTTCATAATTCGCTCCGAAAAGCAGGATAAGTAACATGCTTTTATTGCATCAAAAATATCGTCTTCGATTGTCACGTTTAAGAAGGATTCCATCATTCCGGCAAAGGAATGATGATCTCCGTCTTCGTCAGTTGCACTGGAACGCACAGCCAATAAATCCGTTTGTGAGAAGACGGATTGCACTTGGTTTAAGATTTTCTGTTTGCATTCATCAGAAAACTGTTTGTGTTTTATTAAGGAAATAAGGTGTACTCTGTTTTCTTCTGTGTAATGATTTAAAAGGGAAGTATACGTTACTTTGTCTTCTCCTAAAAACTCAAAAAAAACATCCGAAGATAACACAATCCAATTCGGAACAGGAAACTTATTTTCAAAAAGGTGAGAAAGGTGATATGCCTTTCCTCCGATTTTTTCTGTCGATGTTACGTAATCGATATATTCAATCATATGATTTCCTCGTTTTCATAACGTAAAATATTGTGGATAATACCAAGAAAACTGACGTTCCCACCACATAGTGATTCAGAGAGCTCACCTCGTTTAGCCATGCATACAAAATAAACAGAAATGCACCGAAAAACAGCTTGAAGGGAGCCGCTTTTTCCAAAAGCGGCATATACCCGATGATTAGAATGCTGAGAAATCCGTGTATCGGATATATACATAAATTGATTGCTACCAGTAAAAAACTCAGGAATATGTATAGTGAAATCAGTTCTTTTTTGGAAAGATATTGTGTTTTGTTGCCTTTGTCTTTTTCATAATCTTTGATATCATCGTTGGTTCGAAGAATGAAAAGAATCAAAAATACAGGTGCAACCAGCTTTGGGAGTATACTAAAAGCTTTTTGCATCATGATATTCGATATGAAGCTAATGCAAACTGCAAGAATCAGATAAATTAAGAATTTGCAGTTTTTAAAAAGGTAGTGAATCAGTTTCATTTTTTCAAAAATTTTCGGTAAATCTTAGCCTTGGTCAGTAAAACAGAGGGGCTTAAGTTTACAAAATCACATAATAATTTTAATTCTTTTTTGGGGGCTTTTTCGTAATGCTTTTTTCTCACTTCGTCTTTTGCCGTCTGCTTGTCTGAATCACCGTTCCTTACCAAAAAGCTGATTTCCGGCAGACAGTGGGGACGACCTTCTGCACATTGGTAAATATAATGCGCGGCATTGTGAATTTTGCAATCGTAGTGGTCGTAGTCTTTTTTGGGAGTCCAGCTTGTGTTTTTTAAAAGAAACTCCACGATTTCTTTTTCATCGTATTTATGATACAAAAAATAGGATACAAACTCACGGAATGAATTGTTTTTGATGTCTTTTAATAAAAAACTTCTGACTTCCGCCATCAGCCTTTTATCCACTTTGCATTCAATGCTTTTCAGTAAATCGGTATATAATTCATTCACATCAAAAGTAGTTGGTGACTGTAACCCTGCATCCACCAGTGCGGTAAACACATCATCCCCGTAATAGCGAAGCATTTGTTGCGGACTTCTTCCGTGAATACAAAGTCCTGCATTGATTTTTGCGGTATAGTTAATCATGGTTGCATAGCCTAAGTACGAGCAGGCAACGCAAGGGGCTAACCATTTTTTCATTGAATAACGGTAGAATTTTTTTAAGATTTCGGGGGAGAAATCAATATATTCATGTTCTACGTCGAATTCTTTTACAATTTTATCAATGTTGTATCTGGCAGAATCACTCAAAAAACCATTGTTTAAGGTAAAGGTTTTTACCTTAAGTTGATATTTTCTGACCAGCTCATGCAACACAAATACGCTGTCTTTTCCGCCTGAGATTCCTAAAGCCACATCGTAATCAAATTTTCCTTTGATACGCTCAATTCTTTCTGAAAAGAGCTGTTCAAGATGCGGATAATCATTTAACTGTTTTTTGATGGTATCATAGCGGTTACAGTAATTGCAAACGCCGTTTTCATCAAATTGAATTCTTCTTACCGTGGTATCATTGATGCAACGGGTACATTGTTTTTTCATAGAAGCTCCTTTTTATAGACTGCATATCTTTTTTCATTGGATTCAACAGTCGAGTCAAAACGACGGAACATATCCTTTTGTTCGCATTGAAAATGATAGATAATATCTGAGTATCCCATTTTTGAAACATAGTCATAGCCTAAGTATAAGAGTGCCACATACAGCTTGTTTTTCTGAAAAGCTTTTTTCACGGCAGTCGTTTTGGAGATGAAATGATTGCTGTAGGGATTAGCATAGCCCATAGCGTATCCAACGGGTTTGTTTTTGTAATAGGCCACATAAATCGCCACGTCTACCTGCTTTATCCAGCTCATATAGATTTTGGTAAAATATTCATCTGGAATATCGGAATAAAGATAAGCATCCCTGAAGGCATCTTTGGAGATGGCAAATACTTCTTCAGCCAAACTGAGAGCTTCTTCTCCATGATAAAAACGGAAGGAAAATCCTTCGTCCAGCTTTTTTTTGTAAATCGCTTCTCCCATAGCATACAGAGGATTGTTCATATCAATTACCGCACTGCGATAGGTATAGAGTGGAGAATATCCAAGTTGTTTTACAATATCGTTATAATACGGCGGATTGTTGCAATCGGGAAATAGTTTTAAATCGTAATTGTCAGTTGTCCAGCGATACGACATCCAGGAGCAATAATTCATAGGACCCACAATCTTCTGGTAGCCAAGTTCTTTGGCGCGGTTTTCCAAATTGCAAAACAGCTTCTTGGCATCCGTCAGATTTTCCGATAAGTTCACAAAACCAAACATACACGGATAATCTTCCAGCTTTTTATTGATAATCAGGTATGCGCTGCTGTTTCCAACTTCAAATTTTTCATAGTAATCGGCAAGTTCTAAGATTTTCAGTTCTCGTTCCATAAGAGTTCCTTCTATTTTTCGATATTTAACAGATCCATTAAAGTGGCGATGTTTTTCGCAATCCGATTCGCATAATTTAACTGTAATCGGATATCTGCGCCACGGATTAAGCTTAATTTGATGATGCAAAATTCCAATAGATTAAATCGCAGTAACTTTCTGTAGGTTTCTTCAGATATTGCGATGGGGAGGTGCTCCTTGTGATAAGTAAACACATTTTTGATTTCTTCCGGCGACATATCGTCCATCACAGACAGAACCAATTCCACAATATCGTGTTCGGGATTTTGAAAGGTAGCCAGTTCCCAATCGTAAAAGATAACCTTCTTGGGAGTAACAGCAATATTTCGATTGGAAAAATCGTTGTGCGTCAGAGTTTGGTGAAAAGATACTTGTTTGGCTTCCTCATCCAGCCGATCTGCAAAACGGTGAATTGTTTGCACCTTCTTTTCTCCTAAAATGCTTAAGACATTATCCCCTAAATGATCAAAAATCTTTTTTAAAATTCGTTTTTCTTTTTTATAATCTTTGGCACTAAAGCGGTTGATACATAGGTCTTTCACTGCATTTGGTTGATTAAAAAAATGATTATGAATTGGGAGAATCCCATCAATAATCTGATAAATGTTTTCTTTGCTTACGGGGGTGCTGAAAGAGAATTCCTCCATCGCTAAAAAACCGGTTTTACCAAGCGGTCTAATATCAGCTCCGTACAGCAGCGGTAAATGTTTTCGCAATTTTTTTGGCATCTTTTGGTAGATATAGGCTTCCCGTTTCCAACCTTTTTGAAATCCAAATGTTTTGTTTCGCATACAAATAGCCAAAAAAAGCGGAATGTTGTGTTCAGCAAGCATTTTTGCACCTTTGGCAAGAATGATTGCTGACTTTCGTTTTCCGATAAATGTGGTTTTGGTACCATCTGAAAATTCCACGTTGTACCGAAAAACAGAGCCTTTTTTGGAAAGTATCCGTGTGCTGATACCCTGGTTATCGGCAGGAGATGTGACATTCCATGATATCGGTGTTTTATGAAATATATTTTTGAGGGTTTGTTTTTGTTTCATAGATTGCTACCTAACAACATTTTTCGACATAAAATACAAATTTATTATAGCATAAAACCATTTGAAAATCAAGGCTTGCGCCGGAAGATTTTTGGGGAAGTCTTACCGAGAATAAATACAAAAAAGGTGTATCATGGAAGATACACCTTTTTTGGTATGAAACCAGCTGATTTTACATAATTGTCTGGTCAGCATTATGGCTGGGAAGGTTGTTTTGAGCAGCATAATTTTCTTGCGGGTTCTGTGCTTGGTAACCCGGGTTTGCAAACGCAACACCACAGTGCACGCAGAAATTACTTCCCGGAGGAATTTCGCTGTGGCATACAGAGCATCTCATGCTTTGTTGGGGAATATTTGTGACAGGTATGCCGGCTTTTTGGTAGGGATTTTCTGCATAACCGTCATTCTTTTTGGATCCCCTTGCAATTGTTTTAAAGAGAACATGTAATAAAACAAGAAGTGCTGCACTGCCAATTGCGATGAAAATGATATCTGCCTTATAATCGCGCCAAAGAGTAGCAGAAAGTTGGTTCCACTGTTCGCGGATATTGACAGTAGGTTCGCTTTGAGTATTATCTTCAACGGTAACGGTACCCGTTTTTCCGGTTCCAATAATTTTCATTTTGTACTCTCCGGGATCGATATCTACCAATATCAGATTGCCGTGTTTATCCAAGGGACGGGTTATGGTAGGACTTCCGCTTTTTGAAAGTTCAACAATACTGTTGGCATACTCTTCCCCAAAGCTGAATAAAGTTTCAGTTGTTACTGTTTGGTTCATTCTGGTGATGTTTAAAACAATCAGCCCAATCACAACTAAAATAATGAGAAGCAAGGAAATGAGTGTAACTATTTTTGCTCCACTTGTTTTCTTTGTATTCATAGCTGTTTTCTCCTATATGATTTCTGTTTTCATTCTTCAGTATAGCACAGCTTTTCGGATATTGCAATTATTTTTTTGTGATCTTGTAGTAAAACAATGGTGTTTGCTTTTAAAAAATAAGACTTGCAGTATCATCCCAACGACTGTATAATCTGCAGTTTGGCTGCAGAATTAAGTATTTATAATCTTCCACAGCAGTTTTACTCATACAGTCATCATCAACCACTAACGACATTCCGAGATAGGAATATTTGATTCTGCCGTAGGGGAGGCGTTCCAGTTGAATCCCGTTAGAACGTACAGTGTCCACGATTTCGTTGGTGACATCTTCGTTGCAGGCGTGTTCGTTGACCCAATCAGACTGGGGACTTGCGTCATTGGTTTTGTATAGAAGACGAATGGTCATCTGGTCTGGATTGAATAATTTTTTCGCATCCTCAAAAAATTCGGCTGCATTCCGATGATATTTATTGAAATAATCAGTCATGTTGACAGATAATCTTAAATTGAATCCGAAAGATTTGATTTTTTTCGTAAGTTCCTGCAGATTTACTGCATATTTTTCAGGCATCTGCACGTAGGAACGGTTGACTTCATCATCAAAAGAGGTGATGGACACACTGATAGTATTTACTCCAACACTTTTCCTTAAAAAGTTCAGGTAACCGTCATCTAAAAGTACACCGGTGGTTTGCATTTCAATCCAACGGAAAGGTTTTTCCAGCCGTTTGTTCATTTCGGCAAAATATTGCAGAAATTGCTTGTTTTGCTGAGGTTCGCTGGAACCGGTGAGCATCACGGTATTACAGCCGTTATCTCTTGCGAATGCAAGCCGTTTTAAATAATCGCTCTGATGGGTTTCAAAATCGGGATCATCAATGTGAATATGATAGGGAATATCTTCACAATGCATTCTGCTGACACAGAATTTGCAATTGTTGATACATGAGCGATTGGGAACAACGATAGATAAACTTTGGATATTCATAGGATTATACCTCCGGTTTGAAGCAGGGCATCAGTTCCAATTTAAACAGATTCATTTTGTGTTTTCTGTCAATCAGTTCTTTTTTCGCCTGATCTTCAATTTTGCCGGTTCTGATATAAATATCCAGTTCCGCATAAGTGAACCCTAAATTTTCTTCATCAGTTTTTCCGCAAAGACCGTCAATAGGGATTTTATCTACCAAATCTTTGGGTAAGTTTAATTCATATCCGATTTGTTTTACTTCGGTTACCGTCAGATTGGAAAGCGGAGAAAAATCACCCACGGAATCGCCGTATCTGGTGGAATATCCAACCCAGTCTTCCGACAGATTACAGGTGTTACATACTCTGCCGTTTACGCTCTGAGATACTGCATACAGGGTAGACATTCTGATTCTGGGAGGAATATTCTGAACAGTTTGAGAAGTGGGTTCTAAATCTTTTGGAAAGTTTTCTAAGATGCCGTCAACCGCATCCTTGATATTGATTTCATAATGACGGATTCCCAAGTGATTAACAAGTTCATAAGCCTTGTCGATATCGTGCTGTTCACCCTGAGGCATTAACACTCCCACAACTTTATCTTTTCCCAAAGCTTCCACACACAAAGCTGCCGCAATGGAGCTGTCTTTTCCGCCGGAAATTCCAACTACCGCATTACAATCTTTTCCGTTTGCTTCAAAGAAATTCTGAATCCATTTTACACAGTCATTTTTCACTTTTTTTGCATCAAACATTAAAATTCACCACCATTCAATTTTTGACGTATTTCGTCCAATGTATAATCTTTTACCATTTTTCCGTCTTTAAATACGGTTTCCAACAGATTTCCTTCGGGAATGTTTTTGGAAGTGTATTCATCTTTGTATTTTAATTCGCCGTTTTCTTCATACACATAGCAGAGACCTTTCTGGCTCTTTTTAAAGCCACCGTCTTTGGGATTTTTGAAAACGGGGTAGCATTTTCCGTCCACTTCTGCATAACAAGCCTTGATGCAGGAAGAGAAGGTGTCTCTGGTGAAAGGTTTTAACATATTGTCTTCTTCAATACAGTGCATGGAGAAGGAGCCGACACCTAAAGCCACGTTAGAGCAAGCGAAACCTTCCTTCATTAAGATTTCATAAATTTCTTCGCAACGCTGTACGGTAATGCTGTCTCCATAAATAGCTTTTACATGAGGATCCAACACTTTATATCCTTTGGAGTTTACAGTTCCGCCGAACTGGTCCCACAGCTTGAATACGGTTTTGGTAACTACTTCTACACAGTCTCCGGAATCACCTCTCATCAGCATACAGCCATTATGAGCTAAAATTTCATCGTGAAGTTGAGGCAGAATGTTATCAATTACGTTCCAGTAATCATAGCTATCCAGCACACAGGAGAAGCTGGTGTTGGGATATAATTCGGTGAGCATTTTGCGAAGGAAGGTGATTTCGTCGCCGTCCACTGCATAGTTGGAGCACATTACAAAGTGTTCGGTAGAAACTGCTCCGTATGCCACCGGCTCTTTGGTACAATCGCAGTTAAACATATTTTCCAAGTAGGGAATTGCAGGAACCGTAGCGGTATTTAAAAAGGATAAGCACCAGCCTGCACCTGCTTTTAATGCTGCATCCACACACATATCTCCTCGGAAGTCAAAAGCACCTAACGCTTTTGCTCTGGGCACATTGTCGTCTACGGTTTCCGCATAGTATTTATTGACAATATCTCTGTAGGTTTTGCCTACGGTTGCAGTAATTTGGGGATACCACATTTCTGCAGAAATCAAGCTTTCCAACGCCTGAGGCAACCAAGCGAAATCGTCGTGAGTGTTGGTGATGCCAAACATAGGCACGTGCACAGGAACCATGGTCCCTTCGGGAAGCGCAATGATTTCAATCGGTAAATATCCTAACTGATGCAGTTTTCTGATTTTTTCGGTTCCGTAGATCCCTTTTCCTAAAGTTGCATCCAGCACTCTGGTGTATTCTTCTACCACTTCTTCTTCGCTAAGCTCAAAGAAATATTGGTTAAAATAATCAATCAGCCAGGTTTTGCAGAACATCTGCACGCCGAACATTACCACTTTGTCCCATCTGTTTACACGGCTCATTCTGGGCGTGTAATAGGACATGGATTTGGTCATTTTGGGGTTAATCATATCGCTGTGTACAGTTTTATAAAAGTCGCACAGCAACATAGGGTTAATTGCATTGCTCATTTTCTTTTTCTCCTATAAGTTTACAATTTCTATCATTTCGTGTGTTTTCGTTAAAATACTGTTGGTGGTATAGATTTTTGTAATCAGACCACTTTCTAGCAGGTCACCGTCGAAGATGGTGTTTTCACAATGGGTGATATGCAGATAAATATTTTTTGCCCCCAGTTCTTTTAATTTTTTCGCCGAGAAGTAAAAAGTGCCGCCTTTGGAACAAATATCATCCACAATCAGGATGTTTTTACCTTGAATATTATCTACGTCGCCTGCTACGTCCAGTCCCTTGATCTGACCGGTTGCCCAATCACGTTTTTTGATACCGAATGCATAGGGAAGGGGAATCATACCGGAATAGCGTTTTCCTGCTCCTTCATCGGGATAAAACATAGAAGGTGCTTCTCCTTCTGCTGCTGTGATTTTGGCAATGGTATTTTCAATGAGTTTGGTGGGTTTTTCAATAATAATATTGTTTATGAGAGCTTCGCTGACGCTGGAATGCGGGTCTAAGACCGTTATGGTTTTGAATCCTAAAGAATTAATCACTCCGGCAAAGTATTTTAAGGTGAACACATCTTCGCTGGTTTTCACTCTGTCCTGACGGGCATTTGGAATATAGGGCAGATACAGATGAATTTGCTCTTTTTGGTGCGCTTTCAGATGATTTGTGAGGTAAATCAGCGCCATCATTTCCGTATCATTTTCGTAAAACCAGGAAATTGTTATTTTTTCCGCTTCCGGAATATCCTGTTTTAAGAGCATTGTTCCATCCGGAAAATGTCCGATATTTACAACAGTATCATTTAATTTAATCATAATTATTCTCCAATCACTTGAACCTGACACATTTTCATTGTGGTGAGTGCTGCATTGTGGCTATCGGGAGTTACTCCGGCGCAACAGCTTGCATCCACAGTTACTTTGGTTTCTAAAAAGTTCGCTTTCATTAAGAGGGCATTAGATACCACGCAGATATCAGTGCAAAGACCAATGAGCTGGATTTCTAATTCGTCAGGATTGTAGTTTGCTTTGATATATTCGGGAAGTTCGGTGGAACCAAAAGTGGGTTTTTCAATGGCTTTGTAAGTTTTTTTGTCAACCGCTGCCTGCACTTTGACATCCAGTTTCCAGCCGTCTGTTCCTTTGATACAGTGGGGGACGGGCAGATTTTTTCCTTCCTGAGTTTCCATATAGTTTTCGGGATGTGTGTCGTATGTTACGATAATATCGCCGTCAAAGTTCTCAATTTTGTTTACCACATTGTCTACAATGGCAACAGCTTCTTTAGAACCTAATGCACCGTTCACAAAATCTTTTTGCATGTCTACCACGATTAATAATTTTTTCATGTTGTTTTCTCCTTTACCATTTTGTTGTTAGATTGAGTTTTGTTTCAATGAGTTCTTTGGTTTTGTTAAATCGTTCTAAATAATCTCCACTGATGCTTTCAAAAGGAACTTGGTACTTTTGAAAAAAGCTTTTCAGTTGGTCACTGAATTTTTTGCGTTCCTGTTTGATGTTTTCGTTTCTGGTTCCATCCTGGATAAAAACGGTGCCTTCCGGTTCTAAAAAGATCACCAGATCCCAGATGTTTGTTTTTGAAATTGCTTCTGCAAACTTTGTACAAATTTTAATGTTTTCATTTTCGCCTTCCAGTAGGAAGTTGCTGTAAAACAGAGTGGTAAGAGCATCAGTGTCCACAAAAACGATTCTGTTACAATGTTTTGCCGCTTCCATAGTATTAAGCTTCTGCCGAAGAAAATTTTCGTATAAATCTTCTGCAAGCATTAAATCTTCACCACCTGCGTATTCGCAGGTTTCTCTGCCAACTTCTGTTACATAATTTGTGTTATATGCCAAAGCCAGATTTTGAACCAACGTGGATTTTCCGGTGCTTTCTCCGCCAACAATCAGTACCTTTTTTGCATAATGTGATTTGCATACCCCGGGAATATAATCCCAATGGTCCAATGCCCAGGTTCTGATTTCGGTGGAGCTGATAGGAACTTCCGTTCTGTCGAAATAATGAACAACACTTTCCGGCTCATATAAGCTTTCGAAACGGTTGGTCCCTTTGTAGTCACTTCCGCAGAAGACGATATCAATGGGCTTTCCAATCGTATTTTTAATATCTTTTGCACCTTTTTCCCAATAGTAATCAGTGTTATATTCTTCTTTGGATACTGCTTTGTCTTCAATCATAATGAGTTTGACATTGCGTAAATGTTTGATGCTGTTATAAATCCAACGATAACGAAGTTCTTTTGAAGTGGATTCTCTTCCTTGGCACCAACTGATCATAATATAGAGTTCTTCACACATGGCAGCTGCTCTTATCATATCGTGAATATGTCCGATATGCAGGGGATCGAAGGAGCCGCCATACATACCCACTTTATAGCGCATGGATTACACCTTCCTTCTTGCTTCCGTTTCCCATTTGATAAGCATCATCACAGAGTTTATCAGGTAAACACACCACATTAAGAGAGTGGCAATATTATCACCGCCGATGACAAATTCTGTCCACCACATATAGATGGTAAAAATGTTCACTCCCACCCAGATCCACCATTGTTCGGAATACATTTTTACAGAAACAATCATTGCAATCACAGAGGATACTGTGGTGAAACTGTCAACATATGGCATTGCATCACCCATCGCTTTTAAAATTAATCCGTATAACACAGTCGATAGAATAATTGCTCCCAATGTCAACAGTCTGCCTGTGACTTTCATATGTTGTTTTTTTACTTCCTTGGTTTCTTGATTCATATTTTTTGCCCAGATGAAGAAGCCTACAAATTGCATCGGTACGTAGTAAATTGCATTCAGCATGGTTTCGCCGTAATAGGTGGATTGATAAGCAATGATTGCATACAGAATGCTGTTTACTAAACCGAATATGTATGCGGAAAGCTTTCCTTTTCCGGTACATACCACGCAGGCAACTCCGGTGGTTGCTGAAATGATTCCCATTGGAGTATCCTGCCAGTAGAGGGAAAGTGCTAAGATGATGACAATGGCGATAACAAGCCAGCACACTTCCCACACTTTCCATCCGGTTAATTCAGTTTTTAAAAAGTTTTTCATACGCTTCACCAATATCACTGTTTGCGTCTGAACAGTCTTGCCGGTCTATGACCTGCACCTTCGGTGTATTCTTCGGTTTCCTCCAGTAAGGGGGTTACCTTTCTTCTGAAATTGGCGGTGAGAAGTGAGATGCCCAATAATGTTTCCTGCACTTTTTGCAGAGCTGCTAAGGTGAAGGTTTCCGGTAAGAAATCAAAAGCCAGGTCACTGTTATCTGCTTTTTTCCGAAGTTCGGTTAAAGCGGTTGCAATGATTTTTGCGTGGTCAAAGGCAAGACCGTTGTTTGTGATGATTTCAAAAGTTTTTTTGCCAAATGTGTTTTGCGATTCTTTTAATTCTGCTGTTAATGTGGCTTCTTCTTGAGAGAGGGTTAGGGTGTAACAACCATCACTTGATTCTTCAAATGAGACGGAAAACCATTTTGCATCTTTTGTATCGCTGCCACCTGAGATTTTCACTTCTTTTTCACTGATGATAGCTGCAAAAGCATGGGAGATGATTCTACCTCTGGGATCTCTGTTTGGTTCGCTGAATACGCCAACCGGAAGCATTGCTACAGGGGAAAGATTGGTTTCTTCTTTCGTTTCCCTTATTGCACAGGCTTCTACAGTTTCGTCAGCTCGCAGGAAACCTCCCGGTAATGCCCATTGATTGAAAAACGGATGCTCTCCACGTTTTACAAGCAGAATGGAAAGTTCGGGTTCTGAATCTTTTCTATGACAGTCTGATTCTTTTGCAAACATGGAAAATACTGTTACATCAGTCGCCACAGAAGGTCTGTCATATTGTTCAATCCGATAGGAAGCTAGAAACTGTTCTTCTGTTTGAAGGGGAGAACTTGTTTCTTGAACAATGGATTTCATTCCATTTGTTTCTTTTGTAATTGGGTCCATAAGAATATCTCCTTTCTGTTATTTTCAAATTGATTATATCACAATGATTATAAGTTGTCAATACTTTTTTGAAAAAAATGAAAAAATGTTTGGAGTATGAAAAAAAAGGTTGATTACATCAACCTTTTTTTAGTGTGTTTATAAGGAACTTTTTAGACTGTTATTTTGTTACGGAGATGACACAATCTAAAGAGTATCGGTTAGTTGTGTCAACATCAATTTCAATCTGATATCCTCCGTAATTCATCGAGAAAGATTCGGTTGTTCCATTGGAAGACCACTCATCGGAATCACTTAGTTTGATGGCTAAATCTTCCGTTTGTTCCACATCGGTAAACAAATCAACCAATGCGCAAAGGATAAGAACTTCATTATAACTTCTTATAGAATATGAAAACATATCTTTCAGCTTTGCGGTAAAACCGGGTTGTTCGGGATGAAATGTTAAATCCAAGGAGTTGTCGCTGCCTGAAATGAAACAGTCTTTTGTGATGGTTACAGCGTCATTTGTGACAGATACGTTCATTCCGCCAAAGGACGCTTTAAAGTTAGATGCTGCATCCATATTATACCATGCACTGTATAACGTTTCGGCAATCTGCAGTAAACGATTGCTGTCTTTATAATCCTTACATAAGGTGAGAGTATCCAAAACTTTTTGGTAAGCATTCGTCACATTTTGTGTGAATGTATATTGTGGGAAAATTGCAATGTAGTCTTCGAAAGCATCCACGCCTTCTTCGTAGTAATAAGCCTTCAGAATTTCATTGGCATCTTTATAACCGTTACATTTAGAAAGATACTCGATACCGGTTGTGGTATAGTTTAAAGACATCTGTTTTTTGCCGTATTGATAATAGCATTCCAGTATCATTGTAGCGGCATCCAGATAGCCTTCCGCTTTTTTGAGCTGTTCCACCGCTTGCAGATAATTGGAGTTTGCCATTGCAATCATAGCAGAATCATAATAGCTTTTTTTGAGAATGGTTTGTTTATCTGCAAAAGGCTTCCAGTCTAAAGCATTAAAAACGGAGTAAGATAAGTAATAACTTACTTTATCTACATATTCATTTGTGCTGATATAAGTGTATCCGACTTGTGTCATATAAGTAGGACCATTTGTATCGCAATAGTATGCTTCTGTTTGCGTTAAAGTATTGTCTGCATTCAGTTGATAAAAACAGCAGGAGCTGCCAAAAGCACTGTCAGACCCTTCGTTCAGCAAGGTTCCGTCTGCCAGAATATGAAGTCTGCTTCTTTCTCCAAAATAGCAGTTTTCAAAAATTGTTACAAGTTTTCCATTATTTAAGGTATAAATGTCAATGAAACCTGTTCCGTTGGAGAAAATTAACTCCGGAACGCCGTTTGTATTGATATCGCAAAGAGAATAGTATAATGTGCCGTTGTTTTGTCTGGCATAATAAACCATTAAATCATTAATAGCACTCCAATCCGAACTGTTAAAAAAGTTTTCATCCGCAGCCATTGCCTGATAGTATTCATAGATTTTCGCATCATATGCTGCATAACCGGTATGGTATAACTTTCTGTATTCGGGAATGGTAACGCTAAAGGTTCTTCTTGCAGCAACATTCATCATACGGGTTAAAATTACCGCCACTTCAGAACGTTTGATATTGTCGTCAGGATTGCAACTGTATAAACTGTCATTTCCTTGCACAATACCTGCCCGGTACAGCTTATAAATAGAAGATGACAAGGGATGAGTCATCGGCACATCAGGAATTGCATCGTCTTCCACATTGTTGATATCAGGCAATTGTTCAGCTGGAAGTGCTTTTGAAAAAATTTCCATGTATTCAGCACGAGTTATGACAGAATTCCAATTATAATCTTTGGTGATGATATTATTTTCTTTTGCATAATTCACAAAAGATGTATACCAAGGAACAGTCGGTTCAAAATTGACATTTCCTTCGGTGGATAATTTATGCATGCAGGATGCTAATTTCACTGCTTCTGCACAAGTTAAGTTGTCCTCCGGAGCATAGGTTGTTTCAGATTTACCGTTAATTAATCCCTGGCCAACTGCATTGTGGACATCCTGATAATACCATGCACCGGTTGGTACATCTGTAAAGTAGACGCCGGAAGCCAAACTTGTAGTCGGTACGCTTGTCAATATTAAAGAAAAAGTCAGCATCAGTATTAAAAATCGTTTCATAGTATTTTCCTTTCTTATCGTGTAGTTACGGTTATCTCGATTGGATTATTACGGTTTTTGTATTGGCATCCCATCCCACATCATAGCCGAAGAATTCAGCAATGACTCTGATGGGGAGAAGTGTTCTGTCGTTGATAATCTGAGGAGCCACATCAAAAGCGCCATATGAGATTTGATTCATCAGATATTCTTTCTTTCCGATTTGCATATGGAATTTTTTACCGTTTTTCGTTAAAATGATTCTTTGTTCTACGCCAAACCATTGGATACCAACGTCCATGGCATCACAAGCTGCACGCACAGGAACCAGGGTTCTGCCATCCTGGAGAATCGGAGGTTGGTCAAAGACCAGCTTTTGTCCGTTCACGGTTACTGTGATTTCGGCGGTTGGTTCAGCAAATATTTCGTTTCCGGTTAAGTCGATTGTAATGGAATCCCGTCCTCCCACATATACAATTTCGTCAAAGGCGCCGCCGTAACAAACATTTGCGTTGATGCTTTGTACGGTTTCTCCTAAAACCAGTTTGTTACCTTTGGGGAAATTATTGATGGCGGGATCTAATGTGTATCCGTCAAAATAACAATTTTTGGCATTATAGTATACGGTATCTACACCGAAAATATAGGAGAAGGCATATTCTCCGAGTCCTTCCACGGTAGATGGGATTACAATTTCGTCAATATTGATTGCGTTATAAGAAGCGGCTCCGTGCCAACTGAAAGAGTTGTTTCCGATGTAGGTGATACCTTCTTCAATCATGATGTGTCGGATGGCAGACTGGAAATTGTACCATGGGGTATCCCAAGGAGTTGCATAGTCATACATCATACCGTAACCACTGATGGTTAATACACCATCAGAGAAGCTCCAGACTGCTTGGTCACCGCACTTTTGTGAATCGGTAATGTCTGTTGCAGAATTATAATGGGATTCATCGATATAAATATCCTCATTTGTGATACCGGCATAGATATCATCGTAGGCAACGTCATTATAGGTTGTGACACGACCAATCTGGAAGTGAGAACAATAGGAAAAGTTAATTCTATGTATGGTAACTTTACAGCTGTTGCCCCAGTTGGAATCCAACACTTCCATACCGGTTTCGTCTGCACTGATAAAAATCACTTCATGGCCTGCAGTACCACCGTTTGATTTGGTACCGGATAAACTGATGATATCGCCGATCTTGGCATAGTTTAACACATTTTCAGCAGTTAATTCCATTTTGTCCAATTTATTGATTTTAATGAAATCGGTGTTGGAGTTTTTAAAGATGTACCACCCTGCGAATGAGGCAAAGCCGGAGCAGGAATACGCTTCCGGGTACGTTCTGGGGGAACCCGGGAACTGACTAACCGATAAATTTGTGACACCAAACATTTCCTGAAACCAGGGCTGTTTGATGATATTGGCGTTCAAGCAACGGCTTTCTGCATTTCCTGCACTTTGTCTGTCAGTGGTAAAATATGTATTACCCAACAATTCATACAATTTTTCGATTCTGGAACGGATTGCATCTTCCACACCGGAAGCACTGACGGATGTGATGCAGATTGCTGATAAAAGAATGGATACGGATAAAAGTAATGAGAGTAATTTCTTCATATTTTTCTAAAAAACCTCCTGTCGTTGAAAACTGTGTAACGTATGTTTGTGAGATCGCTGAAATCATTTTGTGATACCTGTGCATAGAGCGTTTTGTATCGTTGATTTTCGGTACGTTTCCTGCAGAATGATTCATTCTTTTTTATCACAATAAACACCATTATATCATATTTCTACAAAAAAATCAACCCCCACCCTAAACGGAGGCGGAGGTTGACAAGAATTTTATGGTAGTAAAATGAAATATTATTGCTAGAATACCATTGATTAATTATCCTTTTCAAAGGATATGATTTCACCGGTATCTGCATTGATTTCGTATTCATATTCCATAGTATCCCGGTAGAAATGAACATCGTAATGGTGGATGCCTTCATCAAAATCCAAATCGGAATATAAATTGGTGAGTTGATCAGCGGTAAAACCGGCATGCTTTAATGCAATGTCCTGCGCTTCCTCAGGAGTGAGGACAGGAGTGTAATTTGCAGAGTATTGGTTTTTAGCCGGGATGTTTTCTTCCGCGTCACGTTCAATCTGATCAATGCGTTGGTCGAAGGAATCTTCCATAGCTTCCAGCTTTTGCTCAATTTCTTGGGGAGAGCAACCAAACAGCAGGGAAGAGGTAATCATTATCATCAAAAGCAATGCAATTGTTTTTAATTTCATTGGTATTTCTTCCAATCATTCTAATGTTATTAAAATAGGATTGTTTCTAATGTCGATGATTTTTCGCAAGGACATCTTTTTTTTACTTATTTTATCATACTAATTGTAAGATAATCATTGTTTCATTACGGGGTCATAATCTGAGAGATTGCGTCCAATACTTTTTGGTAGCAACCGCCGCACCCGGTAGAGCAGTGGGTCACTTTCTGAACGCCTTCAAATGCTTCCAGTACGTCATTGAATTTGTTGTTTTTTTCTAATGCATCCATAATGTCAAAATAGGATACTTGTTTACAATTGCAAATAGTGTAGTTTTCAGTCATTGGAAACACCTCTTTCTATGTATTGGGAGGGGATTCGGTTTTTTAATGGCCAAATCCCCGTGGATTGTTCGTTCTTATTTAAAATATCTTTTTAACAGACCTTCTAAACCTTTACCGTGACGAGCTTCATAATGGGACTTGCTCACAGGAACCCAGTAAAATCAAGGGTTCTGTGATTTTCAATCTCATTTTGCCCACCAACTGCCCACCTTTTTCTTGCGCTCACCATTTGAGAGTAGCTGTAATAAAATCAGTTTCTTTTAATAATTTTAATTCAAAATTTAATACTAATTGTTGTCAATACATTCAACAAAATTATTCATCAATTCAAAACCTCGTCCTTTAACCTCACCAATTTTTTCGATGCCGAGCATAGCCTTATTTTGCATTACATCTGAAGATACATCTTCATCTTTGTCGAGCATACAGTAATAATATTCGTCGCCACTATCGCCCAAAACAATACCAATAATTCTCGCTTCATGTACATCATTGTTAATTGGCATGAAACAAAGCGCAACCATCTCTCCCGAAGAAAGCGTCATAATATCAGTATTCCACGTTGCAGGAGATGTATCATTTCGACTTTTATCAACCATAGATGGGGCAAAGCCTACAACTTGTGGGTCATTACAAAATGTAGTATATGCATTTGTAAAAAACTTCTGTAACGCCAACGCATCGCTCAAATTGACGATTTTTACAAATTCATCATGATTTTGACGAGTAATGTCAAATACTGCTCCTGATGCAAAAAGTTCAGACGGAGATTTTTCGCTAACATCCTGCATTATATCTTGATAGATTTCCTCTTTAGAGTCCGCTGTCTCACTTTGATCTTGTTTGATATTTTCATCGTCCTGTGATGTTGTTTGTACTGTTTGACCATTGTCAGACACATTATGATTACCTGAACAACCTATAACACCGATAACAAGCATTATCACCATAAAAATTAATACCAACTTTTTCATATTTCTTTTCATTTTTCCATTCTTAATTTTTCTCATTATACCACACTCACCGCAAAAAATCAATACCTGCCGCACAAAAACAGCAGGTATTGTAAAAAATTATCTTATTTAAAATATCTGCTTAAGAGACCTTCTAAACCTTTACCGTGACGAGCTTCGTCTCTTGCCATTTCATGAACGGTATCATGGATTGCATCTAAGCCGTTTTTCTTAGCGCAGCTTGCTAAATCAAATTTACCTTTGGTTGCGCCGTATTCACAGTCAACTCTCCATTTTAAGTTATCTTTGGTGGTAGCTTTCATATTGGGTTCTAAGTCTTCACCTAAGAGTTCCGCAAATTTTGCAGCGTGTTCAGCTTCTTCGTAAGCTGCTTTTTCCCAGTACAGACCAACTTCAGGATAACCTTCACGGTGAGCGATTCTTGCCATACACAGATACATGCCAACTTCTGCACATTCACCATTGAAGTTTGCCATTAACTGTTCAAAGATATATTTTTTATCTTCTTCGGAAATGTCGGGATTGTTTTTTACGGTTTTTGCATATACGCCGTATTCGTGTTCAGCAGCTAAAGGAGCATCTGCTTCCATAATGTTGAATTTTTCAGCGGGAACTTTACAAACGGGGCAGTTAGCGGGAGCCGCTTCGCCTTCGTGAACATAACCGCAAACAGAACATACAAATTTTTTCATAATTTTTTCCTCCTATAAGCCATTTTGGCTTTTTTCTTATATTGGGTATTTTTTTACTGATAACAAAGAGTGCTACGCATCTTTTTCACACTCGTGGCACACACCGTAAAAATAAACGGTAAAGGTTTCGATGGTGCCCAACTCTTCCACTTGCTCGGTGGAGATGTTTTCCTTGCCGCAATCAAAGATTTTTCCGCATTTTTTGCAAATGAAGTGATTGTGAGGGGAGCGGTTGCCGTCATAATGGTCGGATTCAACCTGGAGTCCCATTTTTTCAATCATCCTGTCTTCCGATAACTGGGCAAGATTCCGATATACCGTGCTTCGGCTTAATTCGGGTTGCTGCTTCTTAAGTTCCTGATATACACATTCTGCATCGGGATGATGTGTGGAGTGTTTCAGGTAATCTAAGATGGCAGCTTTTTGTTTGGTCATTCGACGGGGTGTTGCCATTTTGATCACCTCAATTATTTCTTATTCGGAATTGTTACTAATAAGATAACATACTTTTTTTAAAATGTCAATACTTTTTTTGAAAAAAATTCGAAATCTGAAAAAATTTTTTAAGAGAATTAAGCTAAATAGAGCACTTATCTAAAAAATATGAAAAAATGCAAAGAAAAAATAATAAAAATTGCATTTTAACTTGACCAATCCTATTATAATATTGTATAATTAAGTGATATGTAAAAAATTCCGAACAGATGGAAAGGATGAGCAAATTGAAACAAAACAAGAAGAACTTTGTGATAGGTGCATTTATTATTGCCATTTCCCACATTTTGGTTAAGGTGATTGGTGCTCTATATAAAATTCCGCTGGATACTTATATTTTAAAAACCGAGGGGATGGGGATTTACAATTCATCATACACCATCTATAACTGGTTGTTTGTAATCTCCACGGCAGGGCTTCCTGTTGCCATTTCTAAAATGGTTGCAGAAGCATCCGCACAGGGAAATTATGTGGAAGCGCGAAAAATCTTCCGTATTTCCAAATGGTTACTCCTTTGTGTTGGGGTGGTAGCGGCAGGAGCAATGTTTTTCTTTGCCAAAGGCTTTTCTGCTATGATCAGTGCAGACAGCGCACGTCTTACGATGCAATTTATGGCACCCAGCTTGTTCTTTGTTTCGTTGGCAAGCAGTTATCGCGGTTTTTATCAGGGACAGGAGAATATGCTTCCCACCGCGGTTTCCGAAGTAATTGAAGCAGTTTCTAAGTTAGCATTGGGGTTAAGTCTGGCATACTACGCAATGCAGACCTACGGTGAATATGCTGTCGGTTCTGCGGGCGCAATTGCAGGGGTTACCATCGGTACAGCAATCAGCTGTTTATATCTGATGTGTTATAATATGGTAAACATCCGCAAATTCCCCAAAGATAACGCATCGGCTACAGTTCCGTCTTCTAAGAATTTACTTGGTAAACTGGTTAAAATTGCCATTCCTGTCACCATCGGGGTGTCAGTGTTCACTTTAACCTCTGTTATTGATACTGCAATGGTTATGAATCAGCTGGATGGCTTAGGTTATATCGAAAGCCAAAGACTTTCCATGTTCGGTTATTTAAACCGTGCGATTGCATTGTTTAATCTGCCTCCCACGATTATTGCTGCAATTGCCATCTCTATTGTGCCAAGCATTGCGGCGGCATTGGCATTGAAAAATAATCAAACTGCTATCAAAAATGCGAAATCTGCTCTGAGAATTACCATTTTATTTGCGGTACCTTGTGCGGCAGGGATTTCTGCTTTAGCAAAACCGATTTTACAGTTTTTATATCACGATGGAAATCATTCTTTTCTCTTAAATATTATGGGGCTTGCCGTTGTGTTTGTCACAATGGTTCAGGTTTGTAATGCAATTTTGCAGGCTTGGGGACATGTATGGTTGCCTGTAAAAAATATGTTTATCGGTGGCGTGGCAAAGGTTATTGTAAACTTATTATTGGTGTCCAATCCTGCAATCCATATCAACGGTGCGCCGATTGGTACTTTGATTTGCTATATAGTGGTTATGGCGTTAAATATCTATGATTTAAAACGTATCACCGGCATGAAATTAGAATTTTCCAGCTTTATTTTAAAACCTGTTATCACAGCGGTTGCCACAGCAATTGGTGCCATTTTATGCTATCAGTGTCTGGTAAATTATATCAGCAGCAGTCTGGTTTTAGTGGCAGCTTCCATCGTGGTGGGCGGTATTTTCTATCTGGTAAGTCTGTTTGCGGTAAAAGGTCTGCAGGAAGATGACGTAGCATTGCTTCCCAAAGGCGACAAGGTTGGAAAAATCCTGAAAAAATTCCACTTGATTTAATCCACGATATTGTGCTCGAAACGGCACGAGACGAAGCTCGTCATGGCAAAGAAGTGGCAGGTTTATCCCGGAGATAAGGAGAGGTGTTATTGATGTTTGTAAAGATCGAGGGTTGGGATTACTCAATTACAAAACATGGAAATTCAGGGATTAGAATTTGGCATCATGTTACACCTGACGATGGTGGATATGGCACTGAGGTAGATTTTACGATTTCGGATGATTATTTTATGTCGCATACGGTAGAAGATCTTTATCGTGAGATATGTAGAAGGCATTTATCGCCATCTATGTACATAGATAGACAATCCGAGATTGCATGTCTTAAACTTCATCTAAAGGGCTTGAACGTAACTTTTGAAACGCCTTCGAAAATCGAGGAAGAAAAGAAAACAACCAAAAAAGCTGTCCCCGGTCCGGATAATGGATACAGAATTGATTTAGAAGACGGTGGATATATTTTAAGTTTCTATCATGACGGAAATGGAAACGAGGTAGAAAAAGAAAAAGCGAAAGCCGTGATCTCTACCGTATTTGATTCTGATGGACGTAGAATACAGGAAGTGTATGGACGTTTGGGAGGCGAGAAACAGAAAACAGATGAAGAGTTGGGTATCTTTAAATATGACAACGGTATCAAAGCAAAACATCCAAGTTTAAAAGGTAAGTTAATAAAGGGCAAAAAGTCCGGATTCTCACTCCAAAAAGGGTATGATGTTGATCTTGTTTTTTGTATTGATAATTCTGAAAACATGAAGAATCACCTTGACAGAGTAAAAGAATGGATTCCTGAAATCATCACCCGTTATACCAACAGTTCTCCGTTAAGCATATATGGAATCGGTAATTACAGAGCACGATTGATCATTTTTAATAGCTATGAGTTACAGAAAGACGATACAATATTAGTAACTGATTTTATTGATTTAAAAAATGCTAAAGAATTCTTTTTAAAAACATTGAACGGTATTGAAATACAACCCGGTACTACAGAAAATGTATGTGGTTTAGAAGCATTGACATATGCTGCACATTCGAAATGGAGTGAAAATTACAAGAAAAGAAGATATATCTGGGTTTTTTCAAATTCTAACACGAATCAAATCGGAGATGACAACGTAAGGATTTATTATCGTAAAGGAATTCCAAAATCTACAGAAGAGTTTATAAATCGCTGGAATTATATGGACAAAAACTATACCATTTTGTTTATGACACCTTACGAAAAACATTGGGATACAGCAATTGATAACCTTCAAGGCATATGCTATCCATCTGTAGCAGGCGAAGGTGTGAAAGAAGATGATAGCACATATCAAGAACTGTTTGGGGAAGTTGCTTTAGGCTTTGATTGATATGTTTTGAGAATTTTTAAATAAAATGATTTTTACAATACCTGCTTTTTTGACAGCAGGTATTGTTTTTTTATGATGGGTGTGATATAATATTCTCATCATAAATTTAAAGGAGGGATAGTATGGGTTTGTTTGATTTTTTCAAGAAGAAGTCATCACCTATGGCAAGTAACATTACATCCAACTCAAAAAAAGAAGAAATTTATAGAATGATACTGCAAAGTATGGGTCAAAAAACTCCTTCAGAACATTTTGTGTCTGGAGCAGTGTTTGATATTACTCGTCAAAACCATGACCTCTTTACAAACATTGTTAATTCATCCGATGCAGGGGCTTTAATGAATTTTTTTGCAAATGCATATGTTACATTTATTAACCAGCCTCAAATTGTGGGATTTACCCCATCTATAGTTGATAAAAGCAGAAATGACACAAATCCTGGAATGTGGAATGCTGATATTATGAAACTTTCTTCTGGAGAAAAGATTGCTCTTTGCTTTATGCCTGTTAACAACGATGTATACGAAGCAAGAATTATCGGCATTGTTTTGGGCAATGACGGGGATAGATACTATTACTGCATGCTTAACAAAGACGAAAATACACTTTCTGATGTAATACAAAATAAGGCTATGCTTGGCATTGAAAAAATTGGTTTTGTTAAAGGGCGAGGATTTGAATTAATGAACAATTTTATTGAATGTATTAATAATTAGTATTAATTTTGGAATTAAAACTATTAAAAACCGCTGATCTTTTGCCCGTTTTCTTCAAGTGGCGGGCGCAAGAAAAAGGTTGGCAGTTGGTGTGCAAAATGAGAGAAAAATGCAGAATCGTTGATTTTACCGGGTTTCTGTGAGCAAGTCCCATTGTGAAGCTTGTCATGGCAAAGAATTGGCAGGTTTATTCAAAAGATTTATTAAATAAAATGATTTTTACAATACCTGCTTTTTTTGACAGCAGGTATTGTTGGATTATAGCTATATCAGCGCTAATAATTAGGGAGAGTATAAATGAATAATATAGAAGTATTTAATGATACTCAGGATAGAATACATAGGGACAAAAAATTGAGAGAATTAACAGAAAAATCGATTCATAAAACAATTATTTATGAAGAAGAGTTTGTTTCTCAAAAGACTCCTTATTATAAAGACTGCACCCTAACAGTTGAGGAGAATTTAACATTGCTTACTGCAAGAAAGTACGTTAATCAAGGAAAGAAGACAGCAGTTTTAAATTTTGCTAATCCGATTGAACCCGGTGGCGGAGTTTTAAGAGGCGCAAATGCACAGGAAGAATATATTTGCAGAGCAAGTAATTTGTATCATTGCCTGAAATCAACCTGTGCCGCCGCATATTATGATTATCATAATTCGTTAATCGGAAAAGAAGGCCTTCAAGAACGTTTTTGGGCATCGGATAAAATTATATATACCCCCGATGTCGTTGTATTGAAAGAAGATGTAAATTATGTTCAAAGAACCAATTTGCCTTTTCAGCAAGTTTATACAGAAAACTGGATACAAATTGATATTTTGTCATGTGCAGCACCATACTTTTTTGATAGTGATTCTTTCATTGACGACGAAGATTTGCAACATTTATTCGAAAAAAGAATTAGAAATATTTTTGAAGTTGCCATTGAACACGATACGCAAGCAATTGTATTAGGAGCTTTTGGATGCGGAGTGTTTAATAATCCACCCGAAATCGTTGCAAGAGCGTTTAAAACTGTATTAAAAGAAGAACGTTATGGAAACGCTTTTGAGAATGTTACATTTGCGATTAAAAGAAGCTTCAGCGTTTGCAGAAATTTACAGGCGTTTGAGAAATGCTTTTGCAAAGTATAAAAAATTTATATTATCATATGAAGCAAATTGGGTTTTCATAATCCAAATGATTTCCTTCAAATATATAATATTTTTCATTGATTAACTGACAAAGGAGAAAAATATGGTAGATAAAATTAAGCTTACACGTGAAATGATTCGCACGGAAGCTACCAAAAGTGAACATTTCATTGTGTTGTTGGTGACGGGCGGAGAACACGGAAGCGAACAAAAGGCAGACGGTTCTGTATGCCATTATTTTTCCTTCTCCTGCGGAGAGGAAATCGGTGACTTGCGTTACGAATGTGAATCACCACGGGAATACCTTTCTCTTCTCAGTCGTAGTGATGCGTTCAAAATTTCCTATCTCGTTTTGGAGTATGATGAATTAAACGGTACTTATCATATTGCAAAAATTTATCCGGGGGATACCTATTCTTGGAATAATATCAAAAACGAGTGTGATTGCAGATACTCTATTTCTTCCCAAAAGACCTCAAACGTTCAGGGGAATCAAGCTTCGGATTCGAATACAAAAAAATCCCTTTGGAGGAAATTTAAGGATGCCCTTCATCACACTTCTCAAAATAAACAACCCGGTTGCTTCGGACGTTTCTTGCAGGTGATTGCAACCATTATTTTAGGATGTCTGGCGCAGTTTCTGATCATGGCGGAGACGATTGGAATTACGAATTTCCGGGAATGTCCGGATGTGTTTTTCGTTGTGTCCAATTTCATTGTGGTTTATATTGTGGGTGTGCTTTTTTGGTTTACCTTATGGCTTATTGGGACCGTTTGCAGAAACAGACCAAAGACCTATGCTGTGTCGTTTTTGATATTTTTAATTGAAATCGGTCTGGTTTTATTCGGCTTTCTTATGGGGGTGGTAGGCTCCTTATTACACCAATATTCAGCTGTTCATCTGTGGTTGTGGTTAGTTACATCGGCGGTTTTTATTTCTCTGATGATAGTGTACGGAAAAAAAGGGAAGCAGTTTGTGTTTTGGTGCCTACTGATTTCGGAACTTTGCAATACGGCAGTTGCCTTTCTTGCTGTATTCAATTTGCCGGAGTTCATTCGTAGAATCAAGGGAGTAAATTTTATTCCTTTGTGGGGAACTGCTTCAGTGGTGATTGTGGCAATTACGACTTTGCTTGCATTTGTAACTGCCGGTTTTATATTACGTAGCGGTTTGAACAAAGCGAAAGAACAATCCTATTCCAATGAAGATATGATGCTTCTTCGCGGATATGACAGATTTCAGATTTCAGGCTATTATCTGTACGATGCTATGTTAAATGGGATTGTAACATCGGTTGCGGTTTACCAATCCGAAAATCAGGATGAGGCGGAAACGGTTCGCACCATAAAAATACCGGATACCGTTTCAAAGGAACAGTTTAATACATATTTATTAAAAAATCCTTTGTGTCACGAAATGCTTTCCTGGATTTATCGGCGTCAGGCTAAAAAAGAATCTGGTAAATCAGAAGAAAATGATATACGGGTTACTGATGTGATTTATTACAATACGGTTGAACCTAAGTGTGCTTCCGATGGCGGTTTTGTTGCTTCCAAGATTATCAGAAGCACAAAGACCTTGTTTTACGGTATTTCATTTGGTTCACTTTTTTTATCCTATATGGGTTTGTTATCCAAAACTTATCTGGGGCTTCGTAACGGTAAGGATTGCACCCACTTATTGTTGGTATGGATGGTTGCTGTGCCGATTGTTACAGCATCAATGGGATATTTTTATCATAAATATATAAAGAAAATGGTTCAAAAGTATTTGATGAATCCCATAACCCAAAAATTGCAGGAAGCATCCGGGAATCAAACGATACCGCTATTATTTGATTTGACAACAGTTTCCCGAAAAAGTCGTGAGGAATCCGAGAAACTGCTCAGGGCATATGTGTTGTGTGATTTTCCCGAAAAAGTGAACTATGAAAACTTTCAGAATGTGTCGTCTGCCACTGAGCTTCTGAGTGCAGTGCTGATTGCAAAAGCCAGATTCAGTAGTACACAAACAAAAAATAACAGCGATGGCGGTTGCAGCAGCTGCAGTAGTTGTGGAGGTTGCGGCGGCTGCGGTGGCTGTGGCGGTTGCGGTGGCTGCGGAGATTAGTGACTTGCTCTATCATTGCATTGATTCAAAAATTAGCGAAACAAAAGAAAAGCGTTGCAAATGCAACGCTTTTCTTTCACTTTTCATAGGAAATTAAGGCAACTTTTGTGATATTTGACAGTTTTGTGAACAAATGTATTTTTTTACAGATTTTTCTTGACATTAGTGCATAAAAATGATAAAATATGACCATGGTATACAAATTTCGAGGTTTTTGGAATGAAACGGTTATTTTCTAAAATATCGGATGTGCGAGGCCCGCTTTCGTTAGTTTTGGTACTTCTCATTTATTGTGTGTTTGTATATCTCTTTCATTTACCCTGTCCTATTGATTATATAACGGGGATATCTTGCCCCGGTTGTGGCATGACTCGTGCGTTATTTTCGCTATTGTGCCTTGATTTTCAGATGGCATGGTATTATCATCCTTTAATCTTTTTCTGCATTGTGTTCTTTCCGATTTTGTTGGTTGCACATTTAAAAAATAAGCAGAAATTGAGAAGGGGATTAACTGTTATCTTTGTTGTGGCTTTTCTTGCCACTTATCTGTATCGGCTATTCATCGTAAAAAGTCCGATACTGCATTTTACACCGGAAAATGGAATTTTTGTCAGATTGTTGATGTACTTACTTCGCTGACGGGATTCTTTTTCAATAAAAAAATTTTTTGGAGGAAAAATTTTATGAAATTCTGTCAACATTGTGGTGCACAAAATGCTCCTGACGCAGTATTTTGTTGCGGTTGTGGTGCGAGAATGGATGCTCCCGGTCCGTCAACTTCCTACGGTCACCCCGGATATGGTCAGCCTGTTTATAATCAGCCGACGTATGCTTCTACAGGTGCGCCCCGCAGACCGATTCAGACCGACCGTTCTTTGTTTATGTACATTCTTTTGACAATTGTTACTTGCGGTATTTATGGATATGTCTTTATTTATAAGCTGGCACAGGACACCAATGACATGTGTTTTGAAGATGGGGAAAAAACTGCCGGTTTAGGTATGTATCTTTTACTGAGCATTGTGACTTGTGGTTTCTATTCCTACTATTGGTTATACAAAGTTCAGAATCGTTTCCAGGCAGCGGGTATGAGATATGGCGTTCCGATTACAGAAAATGGTACTACCGTTTTGATGTGGTATCTGTTTGGGGCTCTGCTTTGCGGTATTGGTCCTTTTATTGCAATGAATATTATCCTTACCACCGCAAACAAACTTGCAACTGCATACAATATGAAATATTGCTATAACAGATAATACCTGAAAAATGAATATGAAAAACTCCTGCTACTAATAGCAGGAGTTTTTTTATCAAAAAAGAGTGTTGCTGATGCAACACTCTTTTTAGTTTGATTGTGAATACAACAAGGTTCCGGGGCACCCGACCGCAATCTTTGATTGCGTCATCGGGTCGGGTTCTTATTAAATTGTTTCTCAATATGCTTTACCCCAGTATAACATTTTTTTCGCAGGTTTTCCGCAACATACGCATTTGTCGGAGATTTCTTCCTGCTCAAAGGGGATACAACGACTGGTAACGGTGGTTTCTTCTTTGATTTTCAGTTCACATTCTTCGTCACCGCACCACATCGCCTTGATAAAGCCGGGCTTGTTCTGAGCAATATCTTTTAATTCGTCAAAGTCTTTTGCAACGGAAGTGGTTTCTTCTCTGTGTTTTAATGCTTTCTGGAACAGAGCATCCTGGATAATTGCCAGCATTTCTTTTACTTCTTCTGCGATGTTATCTAAAGATACCACTTTCTTTTCACGGGTATCACGGCGAACTAAAACAGCTTGATTATTTTCAATATCCTTGGGTCCTAACTCGATTCTAAGCGGTACGCCTTTCATTTCGTACTCTGCAAATTTCCATCCGGGAGATTTGTCACTATCGTCAATCTTCACGGTGAAGTCGGAAAGCATTTCCTTTACTTCGCGACATTTATCGAGCACCCCTTCTTTATGTTGAGCGATGGGGATTAAAGCAACCTGAATGGGAGCAATGTTGGGAGGTAACACCAGACCGGAATCGTCACCGTGTACCATAATAATTGCACCGATTAAACGGGTGGAAACACCCCAAGAAGTCTGATGAACGTTGGTTAATTTGTTGTCTTTACCGGTAAATTCAATGCCAAATGCTTTTGCAAAACCGTCACCAAAGTTATGAGAGGTACCGCTCTGCAGTGCTTTCCCGTCGTGCATTAAGCTTTCGATGGTGTAGGTTGCAACGGCACCTGCAAATTTTTCTTTATCGGTTTTCTGGCCTTTTACCACGGGGATAGCTAAGTATTTTTCACAGAAATCAGCGTATACATTCAGCATACGGATGGTTTCTTCCTGCGCTTCTTCAGCAGTAGCGTGAGCGGTGTGTCCTTCCTGCCATAAGAATTCGCAGGAACGAAGGAAGGGACGGGTGGTTTTTTCCCATCTTACCACGGAACACCACTGGTTATATAATTTGGGTAAATCTCTGTAAGATTCAATAATATTTGCATAGTGGTCACAGAATAAGGTTTCACTGGTAGGACGAACACAAAGGCGTTCAGAAAGTTTTTCGTTACCGCCGTGAGTTACCCAGGCAACTTCGGGTGCGAAACCTTCCACGTGGTCCTTTTCTTTATTTAAAAGACCTTCGGGAATAAACATAGGCATATACACGTTTTCGTGGCCAGTTTCTTTAAATTTCTGATTTAATACTTTCTGGATATTTTCCCAGATAGCGTAGCCGTAGGGACGGATAATCATACAACCTCTCACGGAGGAGTAATCAACCAAGTCTGCTTTTTTAACGATATCGGTGTACCATTTTGCAAAATCCACATCCATAGATGTGATTTCTGTTACTAATTTTTTGTCTTGCATCTTTTTATATTCCTTTCTTATTTTTCGTTCAGTTTTTCCACTACTTCGTGGTTTAACACAGTGTCGATTTCAGCCATTTGTTGCACAAACAGATCGCTGATAGCATCATCTAAGTAGGCAGATTTGACTTCGTCTTTTACTTCTTCCAGAGGAACTCCGTTTTCATAATCTGCAACTTTTAAAATGATGTGATATCCAAATTCGGATTCCACAATGCCGGAGATTTCACCAACCTGTAAGGGAAGGGTACCTTCATAGAATTCGTCTACCATATCGCCCTCAGTGAACAGATAGCCGTTTGGTTGGGTGACAGAACCGAAATCAGTGGAATAGGTTGCCATCATACTGTCAAACTTTTCGGGATTTTCTTTTAAGAAGGCTAAAATTTCTTCAGCTTGTTTTAAGCCGCTTTCGTCTTGTGTTTTTTCAATTAAAATATGTTTTGCTTTCAGCCATCTGCCCTGAGCATAGATAGTATTTGGCAAATATGCCGCTAAGTCTTCATCGGTAGGATTAAAATAATTGTTGAGAGTTTCATCGTCAAAACTCTGGCTGTAGTAGAAAGGCCATGCAATATTTTCGGTAAATGATTCTTTGTCTGTAATATTGTATGATTCCATTAAACCATCAAAGTCTTGTGCCTGATAGTATTCATCGAATCCATCTTTGGAACCAATTTGCTCGCCGATGGTTATCATCGCCGTACCGGATAGGAGATATTCTTCCACGTTGGCATACTCTGCCAGGGTGGATGGCGTAACCACGCCAAACAGCATTTTGGAAATATCAGTTGCTTCTTCGTTGGTATAGGGAGTATCGTTTACATAAAACACTTCGTTTTCGCCGAATGTTTTATAACCCGGAGAATAGATTCTCACAGACATGGTATCAAAATGCTGCATTACGTGACATCCGAATATTTCATCAAAGATTGACACAGGTACATAAGTGGTTCCGTTATACAGAAAATGGGGAACCATTTGTTCGCTGCCGTCGATAAAAACTTTCACATAATTGACGTGTGCTTCAAAGGAAACGTTTTCACCGGGATTCACAGCAAATGCCCGAGGTTGTATTTTTGGTTCTGTTTTATTGGTGGTGATGGTGATTGCATTGGTTTCACCGTCCCATAACACTTCTGCTCCCATAGCTTCCGAAACGGCACGAAGCGGAAGATATATGTAGTCGTTATATAAGTAGCTTGGAGCATTGATGTATTTTCCGTTTACCCGAACAGAAACCATATCGTAGCCTGCATTGATTTCCGCTGTGTCTGCGAACACAGAAACAGAAATTAGCATCATAAGAGCAAGAAATAAGCCTAAAATTCGTTTTGTTTTAGTAAACATTAAAAAAAGAACCTCCTTACGACTTTTTAACTTATATATTATAGCAAATATTTTTGATTTTGTCTATATTATTTTCAAATTTTTCTCCTAAATAAAAAGAAAAAGCCAAATCTTTTGATGATTTGGCTTTTGTGTGTTTTTACGATTTACGCTTTGCCGCTGGAACCGAAGAGAATCATTTTTTCTCTTACAATTTCCTGAACGGATTTTTTTGCAACCTGCAGAGCGATTTCAAAGTTGGTGTTTTCGTTGAATGCGAAGGTGTATGCTCTGTGTGCAGCCATACACATTTCGGTACAGATATTTACTTTTCTGATACCGTTTTTGATGGTGTTTCTGAAGTCGTCATCGCTTAAGCCGGAACCGCCGTGTAATACCAACGGTTTTTCAGCAATATCATAGATTTCTTTTAATCTGCCGATATCCAGCTTCGGTTTTACTTTGTACTGACCGTGAGCGGTACCGATTGCAACAGCCAGTGCATCAATGTCTGCACGGCGGATAAAATCGTTTACCTGATCCACATTGGTATACATTGCTTCGTGACCGTCATCAGCGCCGCCTTCTGCACCGCCAACATGACCGAGTTCTGCTTCCACGCTTACGCCTAAAGCGTGCGCAATTTTGGAAATTTCTTTGGTGTTTGCAATGTTTTCTTCGTAGGGCAGAGCACTACCGTCATACATTACGGAAGTGAAGCCGCCTTTCATAGCAGTTAAGATTTTTTTGTAGTTGGTACCGTGGTCAAAATGTAAGCAAACGGGAACGGTTGCTTCTTTTGCGATTTTATTCATGATATGACAAGCGTAATCAAAGGGGATTACAGGCAGATGAACTTCCGCAACACCCAGAATAATGGGGGAGCGTTCTTCTTCAGCAGCATCAATGATACCTCTTGCCATTTCTAAGTTCAACATGTTGAACAAACCAACACCGTATTTCTTTTGTTCGGCGTCTTTTAAGATTTCTTCTAAGGTTACCAGCATTTTTTAAGATCTCCTATCTATATAATATGTAAATAATAAACCGTAGGATGTCCGACACAGTTTGACAAAAATTGCCTATTTATCATAAAGCAATTTTATTATAGCACACTCATTTTCAAAATGCAATAGGAAAACCAAAAAAAATCAAAAAAATCAAAACAAAACAAAAAAAACCAAAGAAATTCAAACAAATGAAAGAAAATGGAATCCGCAGTCTGAAACTGACGCGAATTTGAACCAAAAGAAACTAAAAGACTTGTTATTTCTATTTTTATATGTTATAATAAGTACAATAAAAATTAGAATTTAGTTGAGAATTTTTGGGACATTTTCGTTTTTTTGAAAAAGTGATTACGAATCGTAATTTTTAGCCTGACTTGACACGAGTAAGAATTGTGTCGAATGATAGAGAGTTGTGTTGAAAAAAGTATAATTAAGAGGTAATAATATGAACCTTAAAGAGTTTTATTATAATTTAAAAAACTTTTATAAAAGTTCAGCAGAAGTGTTTGAAAGACTTTTTGACACTTATACTTTTGTGTGTCACGATATAAGTGAAAATGAAAAAGTGTATGTGATAGAAGATAGCTTTATCGTTTATTTTGGCATAAAGAAAACCAGAGAATTAACAGAAAACACTATAAATTATTATCTTGAAAATGATTGCGGGGTATTTAATACATTAATAGGACACATATTCATAATTGAAGAACTAACTTATAATGAACTTTTCAAAATAAATGCTACTAAATTGAGAAAACAACTTTTTGGGGAATATGCACCTTACGCACCATACAAATATAAATTCTTCACCTCAGATTTAAATAGACCGATAAAAAACCTGAATTTTATTGAGGAAGAAAACTATAATGAAGGTAATCGTGATTATTGGAAAACAAATTTCTATAGAGTTAATGAAGAGTTGTCGTTTTTGAACTTAAAACATAGAGTTGAAGCTTGGAAAGGAAAACCATATACATTCATTATTTTTGAAATTACTTGTAACGGAAAGGTTGCTTATGCAGTCGATAGCACTACTTCTCCGTATATTACAAAGTATATATTGAATGCTATTTCAGATATGGAGAAGTCTACAAGACACGTTTATATGGCCTATGAGTTTGTTGATGGCAAACCTCAAGTAAGACAGGATTTGTTAGAAAAATCAGATAGGTTTCCGGAGTTTTTGGCATACAATAATATAAGTGAGTTTGATGAATTCTTATTATGTAAACTTAGCGAGTATTACCATGAACATAAAACGAATCCTAAAAAAGATTCTAATTTACATCCAAGGTTTATCCCTAATAATTGTATACGATATTGGACTTTTGTTGATTATCAGAAAAAAGACTATTTTCCAGAAAAGTACGAAGATATTTTAACCAATATACAGCAATACTTGCAGAAATGTACACAACCTACGGAGTATATTAAAACAGAAAATCGTTGGAAATCGGAAGAATTAATGTTTGAATGCGTGAAAAAAGTTTTCTCGAAAAATGAAGTTGTTCATCAGCATAGACCATATTTTTTACATACTAGGAATGGACAAATGTCTTATGATGTCTTTGTCTATGGTGAAAAAATAGCATTTGAATACCAGGGCAAGCAACATTTCGAGCCAGTTGAATATTTTGGCGGAGAAGAACATTTTGAAGAACAACGAAAAAGAGATGACTTGAAATTCAAGTTGAGTGAAGAAAATGGAATAGTTTTGATTTATGTAAATTATTGGGAAGATATTACAACTAACTTGATAAAAGAAAAAGTAATTGAGGCCTTTAAACAAAAAGATGTTATTAAGAACAAGTATTATTTAAAATGAAGAGTAGGTGGTGATAGAATTGTCTAGCCTTTCACAATACAATACATGGTGTTATTTCACCTCGAAATTAAAACAAATTGAAAAAATAGATTTATCTGAAAATGAAGCAATAATATTTGTTAATTACGGAAACTATTGTGAACCTATGAATACTAGGTTTGAAGGAACAAATATTTATGGTATAGAAATTTTAACATCTAAAAAGGAAAAAGCAAAACATATTGTAGATGTTCTTGCGTCTTGCCATGCAGTTGTAAATGGCTATGTTGAAGAAAGAACAGAGGAAATTATTAGACGTTTTGACAGGGACCCAATAGATGTGTTTTCTCAAGTTGGAAGAAAAGGCGTGGTTTATGGTGATGATGCATTGCTGTTTGCTTGTAAACTGCTGCAAAAAGTATATGATACACAAACATATGAAAACTCTGTATGTAAGTATTATGTGGCGAAAGAAATATATGCTTTACATCCTATGGAATTACATCCGTGTGAAGATCCATTTATTAAAGATTATCTTTTGACGGATAGAATACGGATTGCAAATGTGGTAGTAGATTGTTACTCTGTTCTAGAAGAACTACATCTTCAAATTAAAGCAAATACTGACAATCCAAGTGTAATCAACAACGAGTGGAACCCAGTCGTAAAAGAAGAGTTGTACAGTCGATTGCTCAGAAAAAATATAAATCCCAATGAAACGATTCCTTGGTTAACAAGAAATGGTTTTATCCGTCCATTCAAAGATAAAGTTATCCAAACTGAAAAATTATGTGAGTGGAGTGACGGAGAAGTAATATGCGATTTTGAAATAAATATTTGCGATGCAATTCTAGAATTAAGTTATATAAGAAGTCATCTATCTTCTCACAATATAAATGAAAATGTTTTAAAATTATCGGTTTATGATGCAGAAAACGCATTTACATTAGCACGTATTATTTTATTAAATTATTTTGAAATTGGTATAATGATTGATACAGAAAAAAATAACTGATAATTATGAAAATTTACTTGTGTCAAGTCCATACAATTTAAAACATTAGTTTGCTGATTTTGATATTTATATATACTGTCGGATGTGAGAAAATTCAGTATTCTCGCGGGTTCTAAGGAAAAGTGTTTAAGAAAAATCCAGTGAAAAATTAAGGAAAAAATAGTAGGTCCTATTATTCACTGTTCTCCTGACTTGACACGAACTATATGAAAATGTTAAATACTGTCGAAAGATAAAGTTCAAAATAAGGAGTATGAAGTGATATGTCTAAAATAAAAGAACTAAACCAACTGTTTTCTGAGTGGAAGGAATGTCATGCTAAAGAGGGGGATGATTCTTGTCAAATGACATTCCCTCTGTATAAAGATAAAGTGATTGACGTCGATAAATTTAAGAACAATTGGACAAATGATGGTTATTTGAACGACAATTCAACTTGCAGGATATTATTTATACTAAAAGAATCTAACATAGAGGAATTGGCTGATAAAGAATTTGTGATAGGTGACTCCATATTCTGGCTTAAGGAAAACAGAGAAAAATACAGAAAAGCAATTCCCAGAAGATTAAAAAAATTGACTGTAAAATTGTTGGATATTGATGATTCTTCCAAGTGGTATGAGTATGCTGCTATGATGAACATAAATAAACGAGGCGGATTCAGAAATTGCAAATTTGAAAATTTATTGCAATATGCTGATATTTATAGCGATAAAATCAATAAACAAATAGAAATATTAGACCCTGAAATAATTGTGTTTTTGGGGAGGGAGTTTTTTGATAATCGTGATGAAGTGTTAAATATTATAGAGCAATGCAAAGGTAGAAAAGTGCGTTTTCACTATCATCCGTCACGGAAGGGTGATAAAAACAATTTTACCGACACACATTTTTTAGAAGAAATAATGTACTAAAAATATACCATGTGACGTGTTATATTTGAATAAAGCAGAAATGAAGGTGCACAATGAATAAAGATTTGGTAAAAATGCAGGAATTAAAGACTGAATGAAAAAAATCTGCAAAAAAGCATTCACTGAAAAAACTGAAAAACAAATGGAAGATTTTTGTAATTTAGTAAAGGATACATACAATTTAAAAGATTAGTTTGCCGATTTTAAATATTTTATACTAAAAAAGGAGTTGATTTTATCAACTCCTTTTTTGTTTGTATTATTGATTCAATAAATCTTCGTAGGTCTGTTTATAAATCTTCGCAGAATTTTCCCAGCTGAAATCGGTATTCATTGCATTCTTACGAAGCGCCCGCCAATGATTTTTATCGTGATATAATTCTAATCCTCTCATAATGGCATCATACATATCCCAGGCATTGTAAGACTGGAAGGTGAGCCCGTTTCCTTCTTTGGTTTCGGGATTGTAGGGGGTTACACTGTCTTTTAAGCCACCCACGGTATGCACAATCGGAATGGTGCCGTAGCGCATGGAAATCATCTGAGCCAATCCACAGGGTTCTGCGTGAGAGGGCATTAAGAATAAGTCTGCCGCCGAATAAATTTTGGAAGCCAGTTCTCCTGAGAATTTGATGATGGCACGAACTTTATCGTGACAAACATTTTCCCAGTAGCGGAAGCATTCTTCATATTCGGGATATCCTGTTCCTAAAATCACAATTTGAACATCGTGCTTGGTCAGCTCGCTCATGGCTTCACGTACTAAATCCAAACCTTTTTGGGGAGTTAAACGGGTAACCATACCGATGATGGGTTTCTTCGCATCCACTTCTAAGCCCAGTTCTTTTTGCAGAGCGGTCTTATTCATGGATTTCATACGGATGGAAGAATAGTCGTAATGATAGGGGAGTGCTTTATCAGTTTTGGGGTTAAACACTTCGGTGTCAATTCCGTTGATAATCCCTTTTAATTTATACTGACGGGGAATTAAAATGTTATGCAGATTATGGGAGAAATAGGGATCCAGAATCTCTTTGGCATAGGTTTCTGATACGGTGGTTACCAAGTTTGCAGATTCAATCCCTGCTTTTAACACATTCAGACAGTCATCATACATCATAATCTCACGGTAAGATACATCCAAGCCGAACACGTTCCCCATAATCAGCGGGTCATACTGTCCCTGAAATTCAATGTTGTGAATGGAAAGAACGGTTTTAATAAACATATATTCGGGGATATTTCTGTAAAAGGCGTTCAGATACAGAGGCACCATTGCGGTGTGCCAGTCGTTTGCGTTAATCACGTCGGGATAGAAATCCACGTGGGGTAACGCTTCTAAAACCGCTTTGGAAAAAAATGCAAACCGTTCCGCGTCGTCAAATTCTCCGTACACGTTATCACGTTTGAAAAACAGTTCGTTATCAATAAAATAGTATATCACTTTGCCGATTTCGGCTTTAAAAATTCCGCAATAGCACATTCTCCAACCCAGCGGGATTCCAATGTCGGCAATAAATTCCAACTGGTCGATATATTTGTCTTTGATTTTGGAATAAAGAGGCAAAATCACTCTGGCATCTACACCAAGCTCACAAAGAGCTTTGGGTAAACCGCCCATTACGTCTCCTAAACCGCCAACCTTAATAAAAGGAGTGGCTTCTGCTGCTGCATATAAAACTTTCATAGATGTTAGCTACCTTTCAGGGGATTAAATTTTGGTGTTCTTTGCGATGATGAAGGGGAAACTTTCTGAACCTGTTAATACCATGCCTTCGTTTAAGACCATACCTTTATCGGCAATCACGTTGGTAATCTGACAGTTTTCGGAGATTTCTGCACCCTGCATAATGATGGAGTTTTTCACAACTGAACCTTTTTTAATGTGAACACCACGGAAAATCACACAGTTTTCCACGGTGCCGTCAATTTTACAACCGTCTGCAATCAAGCTGTTTTTCACTTTGGAATTGGAGCCGTACATGGTGGGAACACTGTCTTTGATTTTGGTCAAGATGTTGGTGCCGGACTGGAAGATTTCACGGCGGATTTCGGGATTTAATAAATCCATACTTGCCTGATAATAATCGTTGATGTTTCTTAACACTTTGCAATAACCCTTTTGTTCCATTGCGAAAATACGGTAATTGGAGAAGTGTTTGGTGATAAAGTCACGGTTGAATTCTTCCCATCCGTAAGTGATGCCCGTGTCAATCAAGTTTAAGAGGAAGTCTTTTTTCATCACATAAACTTTTAACACAAAATTGTCTTCTTCGCCATTTGCGATTCCGTGATAACGGGAACCGGTTACCTGACCGTTTTCATTTACTGCAATGCTGGTGCTTCCTTCGTATACATCTCTTTTCTTATATAAGCATACCACGTCCGCATTGGTATCTTTATGGAATTGCACCATTGCTTTAAAATCAATATTACATATAATATTGGTATCTGCCAAAATCGCATAATCGGGCAGGTTATGGCGGATATAGGTTTTCACGCTGTTTAAGGCTTCAAATTTGTTTTTGGAGGAGGAGTTTCCCATATTGTTGGCAAAGGGAGTTAAGATTTTTAAACCGCCGTTTTTACGGTCTAAATCCCAATCCTTACCGCTGCCTAAATGGTCCACTAAGGAACTGTAATTATTACGGGTAATTACGCCAACATTGGGCACATGTGCTTTTACTAACGAGGAGAGCACAAAATCCACCAGACGGTATCTTCCGCCGAAGGGGACAGATGCCAGATTACGGTTTTTGGTCAGCTCGCCGATTCTGTCGTAGTAAAAGGTATCTGAAAATAATATGCTGAATGCATTCATTGTTTATATCCTTCTTTCTCTGTGTTTCTTTCGTTTGGAAATCTATACAATCTGTTTGGGTAATACAACCTGACCGGATTTAATCACGGCACCCTGACCGATTACTGCGATACCCCATTCGCCTTCTTTGCAGTCTCTGGGGTCTGCACCGATGATGGCGCCATCTTCAATCACTGCATCATCAGCAATAATTGCATACTGGATTTTGGCATTTTTGCCGATTGTTACGTTGGGCATAATCACAGAGTATTCCAGGTCGGTACCTTCACCCACGGTGGTGTTGGCGAAAATCACACTCTGAGAAACATTGCCGTAGATTTCACAAGCAGAAGAAATAATAGAGTCCGCCACCGTTGCTTTTTCATCAATATAATGAGGAGTGGTAGCATTGTGACGGCTGTAAATTCTCCATAAGGGATCGCTTAAATTCAAAGGAAGTTTGGGATTTAATAAATCCATATTGGCTTCCCACAGAGAATCAATGGTTCCCACATCCTTCCAGTAACCTTCAAAGGGGTATGCAAACAGTTTGCAGTTATCATTTAACATCGCGGGGATAACGTCTTTGCCGAAGTCATTAGAAGAATTGGGGTTTTCTTCGTCTTTTACCAAATATTCTTTTAATTTTTTATAATTGAAAATGTAAATCCCCATAGAAGCATTGGTAGATTTCGGGTTTGCGGGCTTTTCTTCAAATTCATACACCGACAAATCAGGATTGGTATTCAAGATACCGAATCTGGTTGCTTCTTCCATGGTAACATTTAACACGGCAATGGTAAGATCAGCGTCTTTTTCTTTATGGAACTGAAGCATTTTTGCGTAGTCCATTTTGTAAATATGGTCACCGGATAAAATGAGCACATATTCCGGGTCAAACTGATCCATAAAATGCATATTCTGGAAAATGGCGTTAGCGGTTCCTTTATACCAGTCTCCGGTTGCTCCCGCAAGATAGGGAGGGAGAATGTGCACACCGCCATACATTCTGTCTAAGTCCCAAGGTTGCCCGTTTCCGATGTAGGTGTTTAATTCCAACGGCTGATACTGAGTCAACACACCCACGGTATCCACGCCGGAGTTCACACAGTTGGAGATAGGGAAGTCAATAATTTTATATTTTCCTCCGAAAGGAACTGCCGGTTTTGCACGTTCTTTTGTGAGAACATACAAACGGTTGCCGGCACCGCCTGCAAGTAACATTGCGACCATTTCTTTTTTTGCAATCATAAGAATTATCCTTTCTTGTTCTGTTGCATTTTATATGCTGAAATTAAAATACTCTTTTGTCGGGAAGCAAAATTTCCTCCCTGATATTTATGCTTTTGTGATTTTATTTATGCTTTTTTTGTTTTCTTTGTTTTCTTTGGAGTTGCTTTTTTATAAAAGCATAACGCCGAGAACGGGGGAATGGTCAGTTCAACATATTGTTTCTGACCGTGCATTGCACCCGATTTTGACGTAAGTTTCTGGGCAGGTGTTCCGTTTCCGCCGAATTCTTCTTTGTCGGTGGAGAAAATTTCCACATAATTACCCCGGTTGGGGACTCCCAGTTTGTAATTTTCATAGCGGTTGGAAGAAAAATTAAACACGCTTAACAGTTTGTTTCCCTTTTTATCCATTCGCCAGAAGGCATACACATTGTTATCACAGTCATCGGCACTGGTCCATTGGAATCCTTCCCAGCTGTCGTCTCTCTCCCACAGGGTAGGTTCATTCCGATAAAAATGATTTAACGCTTTCACGAATTCCTGATGCTTTTTGTGTTCCGGATACTGAAGCAATTCCCAGGAAAGCTGGGCTTCTTCATTCCATTCATTTTGCTGAGCGATGTCAGCTCCCATAAAGGTCAGCTTTTTGCCGGGATGGGTAAACATATAAGTAAGATACGCTCGAAGATTTGCCAGTTTATCGTGAAAGTAACCGGGCATCTTGTTTAGCAGGGAACATTTTAAGTGCACCACCTCATCGTGAGATAAGGGAAGTACAAAGTTTTCTGAAAATGCGTAGGTTAAAGAAAAGGTCATATTGTTGTGAACGCCTTTTCTGAAAAACGGGTCAGTTGCCATGTAGCGAAGAGAATCGTTCATCCAACCCATATTCCATTTGTAGTTGAATCCCAATCCTCCGTCTTCCACAGGATAGGTAATCATGGGCCAGGCGGTGGATTCTTCGGCAATCATCATAATGCCGGGAAAATCGGAGAATACACGGGTGTTTAATTTCTTTAAAAATTCCACCGCTTCCAAATTGCCGTTTCCGCCATATTGATTCTGTTCCCATTCGCCGTCTTTTCTTCCGTAGTCTAAATATAGCATGGAGGCAACTGCATCCACTCGAAGACCGTCAATATGGTATTTATCCAGCCAGAAACAGGCATTGGAAATGAGAAACGAAATTACTTCGTTTTTGCCGTAGTCAAAGATACGGGTGCCCCAATCTTTATGTTCTCTTTTATATAAACTTTCGTATTCGTAACAAAAGCTTCCATCAAATTCATATAAACCTTGTGCATCTTTGGGGAAATGGGCAGGCACCCAATCCAAAATAACGCCAATGTCATTTTTATGACATTCGTCAATAAAATACATAAAATCTTTTGGTTCTCCGTAACGGGAGGTGGGTGCATAGTAGCCTGTTACCTGATAACCCCAGGATTTATCGTAGGGATATTCACTCATAGGCATCAGTTCAATATGGGTATATCCCATTTCTTTCACATAAGGAATCAGTTCCTCCGCCATTTTCCGATAGGAGAAATTATTGCCGTCGGCATACCGTTTCCAGGAGCCGAAATGCACCTCGTAAATATTCATGGCTTTTTGGTAGGGTGCTTCCCGTTTTGTCAGCCATTTTTTATCACTCCATCGGTATCCTGATAAATCATACACCTTAGATGCATCTCCGGGACGGGTTTCGGAATGGTATCCGTAAGGGTCTGCTTTTAGAAGTGTTTCTCCTGATTGTGTGATAATCACAAATTTATAAGCATCAAATTCACTTACATTTTCAATCACACATTCATAGATACCGCCGTCTGTAATTCGTTCGGCCTGATGTGCAGTGTAATCCCAATTACAAAAAGAACCTGTCACATAGACCGCCTTTGCTTTGGGTGCCCAGGTACGAAATACACACTTGTTACCTTGAAGGTGTGCTCCTAAAAATTCGTAGGCACGGCTGTTGGTCCCTTGGTGAAACAGGTATTCTGCCATATGGTTATTGGGTTTTTGCATAATGTTGTTGCCTCCTGATGTATGCTTCGAAAACACGACAAAATCGGCGGTTTTACTCCGCCGTTTTTATTTCTCGGTTATTCGGGGTTTGCCGAAAATAAAAAAGATCATTGTCGAATTGTATAACTTTGTTATATTATAACATAAACAGATTGAAAAATAAAGTGTTTTTTGTAAAAAATATATAAAAAATAGAAAGACTGTGTTTCTTTACAAAATTTGGAAAGTTTCCTTGGTAAATATCCATAAAAATATAGCCCAAACAAGACAAAATACTAACTGTTCTGTCAGTTGACAAACGGGTGAAAAAAGGGTATAATGTATTGGGTATTTCTATACCTTATATTTTGAAGGAGAAAAAGCAGTTGAACATTTATTTTAATTCCCGCGATATTCTCTGTAAAAATCCTTTCGGTGCCGTTCAGACGAACCGCGAGGTTTTGTTTCGTATTTTTGTTTTTAATGATATTTTTGTGGAAAAAGTTTCTCTGGTAACGTCCTGTGGAAATCAGTTTGATTTTTCTTATGCAGGATGCCGTGACAATTATAGTCAGTATGAGCTGAAGATTTCGTTTTCGGAAACAGAAGCAGTGTTTTACGAATTTCGGATTCAAACGGAACACGGCACCTTTATCGGCAGAAATCAGAATGGAAGACTGGTTTTGGACGAAACACTTCCGATGTTTCAGCAGACGGTGTATCAGAAAAGATTTACCACACCTGATTGGGCAAAAGGGAAGATTATGTATCAGATTTTTCCCGACCGCTTTAATCGGAGCGTCAAGGTGAAATTGCCTGCCACCAAAAATGAACGGATTTTTCACGAAAACTGGGATGAAACTCCCATTTTTTTACCCCAGCAGAATCCCTATCTTGCCAACGATTATTTTGGCGGAAACCTTCGGGGGATTACAGAGCGTCTGGATTATCTTAAAGAACTGGGCGTTGGGATTATTTATCTGAATCCCGTGTTTGAAAGTGGAGAAAATCACCGTTACAGCACAGCAGATTACAAAAAAATTGACCCTTATTTAGGAACAGAAAAAGATTTTACCGATTTTACCAAAGCGTGCAAAAAACGTGGAATCCGAGTAATCCTGGACGGTGTGTTCAGCCACACGGGAGCCGACAGCGTTTATTTTAATAAATTCGGACATTATGATTCTGTGGGAGCTTATCAAAGCACAGATTCGCCCTACTATCCCTGGTATTCCTTTCAAAAACATCCCGATACCTACGAAAGTTGGTGGGGATTTAAAAATTTGCCAAATGTTCGGGAAGATAATGAATGTTATCTGGATTTTATCACCAATCCCGAACACGGTGTGTTAAAATTCTGGAGTGATCGTGGGGTAGACGGATGGAGACTGGATGTGGCAGACGAATTGCCCGATGTGTTTATTGACCGTTTGAGAAAGACTGTAAAAGAAGTCAATCCCGACGGATTTATCATCGGAGAAGTGTGGGAGGATGCTTCCAACAAGGAAAGCTACGGTGTGAAACGCCGTTATCTTCTGGGAGACCAGTTGGACAGCGTAATGAATTATCCCTTCCGCACAGCCATCATTGATTATGTGAAGCATCACGATGCAAAGAAATTTGAAGATAGCGTGATGCCGATTTTAGAAAACTATCCTGAAGAAGTGTTACTGGTTCTGATGAATTCTCTGGGGACTCACGATACAAAGAGAATTCTGACAGAGCTTGGTGTATCAGAAGATATCCCGATGCAAGAGCAGGGGACCTACCGTATGGGCGAAGAAGCATACGAAGAATCAAAAAAACTTCTGAAGGTTGCTACGGTACTGCAGTTTACCTTGCCCGGTATTCCCTGTATTTATTATGGGGACGAAGTTGGGTTGCAAGGCTTTGCAGATCCTTATTGCAGAAGAACCTATCCCTACGGCAAAGAAGACACAGAACTTCTGGATTTTTTCAAAAAAATCACAAAATTTCACACTGATTATGAAGACGAATTTCAAACATCGTCCACCCAAATCACCCACAATGAGGACATTCTCTGCCTAAAACGCGGGAACCTTACAGTGCTTGTCAATGCCAAAGAGGAAACAGCACTTTGGAAAGAGGAAATTACGGGTGAATCGGTATTTTCACACCACGGGGTGTTGTATAACGAATACGGCGTTTTAATGCCACCAAAATCTTATATAATCTTCAAACATCTGAAGGAGGAGCAATAGATATGAGCACCAAAAAAGAAGAGACCAAAGTGACTGCAGTGAAAGAAACTGCAAAAAAAACAACCACCAAAACAACTACCAAAGCAACTTCCAAGGTAGCTGCTGAAAAGAAAGCGCCTGCAAAAAAAGCAGCACCGAAAAAAGAAACCACCACCGCTTCCAAAAAAATGACCAAAGCAGAATTAAAAGAAGCATTAATCAATAAGTTGGAAGGTGTAAGAAACGTATCCGTGGAAGATGCAACCGAACGTGATATGTATTTTGCATTGGGAAATCTGGTAATGGAACTCATCGGGAAAGAATGGGTAAAAACCAAAAAACATTATAAAGAAAATAATGTAAAGCAGATTTACTATTTTTCTTTGGAATTCTTAATGGGGAAGGCACTCCGTAAGGATTTGAGAAGATTAAATATCTTAGATGATATGACTGCAATCTTAAAAGAAATGGGCTTTGATATCACCAGAGTTACCCATATTGAACCTGATGCAGGGTTAGGCAACGGTGGCTTGGGAAGACTGGCTGCTTGTTTCCTGGATTCTCTGGCAGCTTGCGGTTATGCAGGTCACGGGAACGGTATCCGTTACAGACACGGTCTGTTCAAACAGAAAATCGTGGACGGTTATCAGGTGGAAGAATCCGATAACTGGCTGAATACCGAAAACTTATACGAAGCACGCCGTTCTTCCAAATCCGTGGAAGTAAAATTCTACGGTGACGTGGTATGTGAAGAACGAAACGGAAAATGTTACTATTCTCAGGTGAACTACGATCCCGTTATGGCGGTACCTTATGATACTCCTATGATTGGTTACGAAAATAATATTGTAAATACCCTGCGTCTTTGGAGTGCAGAACCGAAAGAAGATGAATTTGATTTTTCCAAATTCTCCCGTGGGGAATACTCCAGCGCAGTGGAATATCGTCAGTCTGTTCGTGCAATTTCTGACGTGTTATATCCTGACGATTCCAACTATTCCAATAAATTACTCCGTTTAAAACAGCAGTATTTCTTTGTGTCTGCAGGGTTAACCTCTATTTTGAGAGACTATGTGGCATTAGGAAACGACATCTGGAAATTAGACCAGTATGTTGGTGTGCATATCAACGATACTCATCCCGCGCTTTGTGTGCCCGAATTGATGAGATTGTTGGTGGACGAATACGAAGTACCGTGGGAAGATGCCTGGGGCATCACCACCAGAACCCTGTCCTATACCAACCACACCATTATGCCCGAAGCTTTAGAAAAATGGCCCATCCATATGTATCGTGAGCTTCTGCCCAGAATCTTTATGATTACCGAGGAAATCAACCGTCGTCTGTGCGAAGAACTCTATCAGATTTATCCCGGTGACACCGGCAAGGTTTCTTATATGGCAATCATTCAGAATGATGTGGTAAATATGGCGAATATGTGTATCGCAGGTAGCCATAGCGTCAACGGTGTTGCAGCAGTTCACTCTCAGATTTTAAAAGACGAACTGTTCCACGATTATTATATGACCACTCCTGAAAAATTCAATAACAAAACCAACGGTATTACCCATAGAAGATGGCTGGTAGATTCCAACCCCGAATTAACCGAGTTAATCACCAAAAATATTGGTAAAGACTTTATCAAAAAACCGCTCCAGTTATCAAAAATCGTGGAAAAAGGATTGCATAACGATTCTGCATTCTTAGAAGAACTTGGCAAAATCAAATACCGCAACAAAATTAAATTGGCGAACTTCATTAAAGATAAACAGGGTTTCCTACTGAATCCCGACACGCTCTTTGACGTGCAGGTAAAACGTATTCACGCATACAAACGTCAGCTCTTAAAAGCGTTCCAGATTCTGGATATGTATTTTGACATCAAAGATAATCCCACCAAAGTACGTCAGCCGATGACCTTCTTATTCGGTGGTAAAGCGGCTCCCGGTTATGCTTATGCAAAATTGGTAATCAAGTTTATCAACTCTGTTGCTAATTTGGTAAACAATGACCCCGATACCAAGGATATTATCACTGTTCTGTTCTTGGAAAACTACAATGTTTCCTTTGCACAGCATATTTTCCCTGCATCTGACTTATCCGAACAGATTTCCACCGCATCCAAAGAAGCCAGCGGTACCGGTAATATGAAATTTATGTTAAACGGTGCTTTAACTATGGGTACGATGGACGGTGCAAACATTGAAATTGCGGAAGCAGTAGGGGATGCAAACATCTTCACTTTCGGTATGTCTGTAAGCGAAGTGTTAAATCACTACAGAGACGGTGATTATCATAGCAGAAACATTTATGAATCTGATTACAAACTCCGCCGTATCTTAGACACTTTAAAAGGCGATTTCTTCAAAGATGCCCATCCCGGTGAATTTATGCCCATCTTTGATTCTTTGATTCATCAGAACGACGAGTATTTTGTATTGGCAGACTTTGCTTCTTACAAAGAAACTATGGAGCGTGCAATGGATTTATACCGCACCAATCAGCAAAAATGGCTGTCGATGTCTGCATATAATATTGCGATGGCAGGCAGATTCTCTTCTGACGAAACCATCCGCAACTATGCAAACGAAATCTGGTTCTTAAAAGAAAACAAAATCAAGTAAAAAAATAGGGTTTATGAAAAAAATAACCGCACAATTTGTGCGGTTATTTTTTACGGTATTCTAATTTTTTGAAATTTGATTTTTAAAGAATCCCATTTTGAAAATCAAAGCAGTTACAATGGTAGTGATGATAATTTCAGGAATCATATAGGTACCGTTATAAATGAGAGAATAGGAAAGTACGCTTTGTCCCTCTTCTGCATACACACCCCAGATTAAAATGCCCGAAAGAATATGGCACACATAGCGAAGGGTAGTGACAATGGCTGCAGACACGGGAATTGCCCATTCTTTTTTTCCGAACAGTTTGTAGAAAAATCCCGAAAGTCCCAAAACGCCAAATGCAATGATATAATCCAATAATACCACCAGCACAAAATATCCGAAGGTCTGTGTCGGTGGGGGATAAAATCCGAAGAGCATCTGAATGATAGCATAGGCAACAGAGGCGCATAATCCCCATTTTGTGCCGAATAAAATCCCTGCAATTACAATGGGAACCATAGATGCTATGGTGATGCTTCCGCCCTGCAGCCAGGGAGCAGGAATCAGTTTGGAAACCCACATCAGCACTGTTGCTAAAGCAATCAGCAGGGCACAGGTGGTTAGTTTTTTGGTTGTTGACATGTTTTTTATTACTCCTTTCAATTTTCAGAAAAGAATAATACCAAAATAATAAAAATGTCCGAATCAAAAAATGATTCGGACAAAAAGAAAACACGTTATTTTCCCTACGTTGGCATTATCCAAATCAGGTTACGGGTCAAAGTGCAACACACTTACTCTCAGCCGACTTATGGTCAGCCCCCCAAATTTTTAATTGTTTGATATTTCGAAATACAATTGCATTATAACTCCAAAGGGATTGTTTGTCAAGACTTTTTATTGAAAAATCGACTTGCTTTTTTTATTTTGATGTGTTACAATAATAGGAGTATATCAAAAAGCAAATTGCGAGGAATTAGTTTATGGAAATGGATAGTTTTAAAAAATCATTAAAAATGGGTCTTTTATCCGGTGCCTGCAGTTATCTCTTATATGTGGTATTTGTGCTATGTATCGGTTATATTACCAAATGGCACAGCTTTTGGGTGATTACCGGTGAAAGTGCTGTGCTTAGATTTCAACCTCATAATATTATTTCCTGGGAAATATCAACAATTGTGGGCTTGGTTTTAGCATCCCTGGTTCCCGTGTTTTTAATGCGATATGAAAAAGTGAAATATGCTTTTGCCTATATTGGCATCAGTTTGATTGCCTGCGTATGGTTGTATGGCACAACGTTGGGAGCATATTATATGATTGGGGATATGATGAAAACCGTTTTGCATTGTCCCTTTGCTACCTTTGACAGTGTGTACTACTTCATTTTTGTATTCTTATTAGGTTCGGTTATCGGAACGGTGGCATCCTTTGTTATGAACTTCATGAGAAACAGAGACTGATCCAAAAATCGGAGGATTGTTATATGGTGAAATTTGGTAATGATTGGGATATTGCGTTAAAAGGGGAATTCGGGAAACCATACTATTTAAAACTTCGTTCTTTTTTAGTGGAAGAATACTCTAATCACGTGATTTATCCTGATATGTATGATATTTTTAATAGCTTGAAGCTGACCGCATATTCTCAGGTAAAGGCTGTGATTATCGGTCAGGATCCTTATCACGGCAAGGGGCAGGCGCACGGATTGTCCTTTTCTGTGAAAAAAGGAGTTGATATTCCGCCATCCTTAATGAATATCTATAAAGAGTTGCATAATGATTTAGGCTGTAAAATTCCCAAAAACGGTTTTTTGGAAAAATGGGCAAAACAGGGGGTTCTGCTTTTGAACAATGTGCTGACCGTTCGTGAAAATCAGCCTAATTCTCATAAAGGTTGCGGTTGGGAAGAGTTCACTGACCAGGTCATCCGCATATTGAACGACAGAGAAAAACCTGTGGTGTTTATTCTGTGGGGAGCCAATGCCAAGGCAAAGGAAAAACTGATCACTGCACCGCAGCATTTGATCTTAAAAGCGGCGCATCCAAGCCCTTTGTCTGCGTATAATGGTTTTTGGGACTGCAAACACTTTTCTAAAACTAATCAGTTTTTAAAAATGACGGGTCAGACTCCCATTGATTGGCAGATTGAAGACGAAGCGGATAGTTTACCCGAATTGTTAATATAATATGGAATAATACCATCCAAAAGAGTGCAAGAGGTGAATCCAATGTTTGATTTTCAAAATAAGGTGGCAGTTGTAACAGGTGGCGCACAAGGAATTGGCAAGCATATTGCAGATGAATTTTCAAGATGTGGTGCCACGGTATGTGTTATCGACCTTCAAGATAACGAATATTTTCAAGGCGATCTTGCCAATCAACAAACATTGGAAGTTTTTTGTGAAAAAGTAATTAGAGATTTTGGCAAAGTGGATTTTCTGATCAATAATGCAGCACCAAAAATGTGTGGTGTTGGGGACGGAAGCTACGAAGAGTTTGAATATGCTCTGAAGGTTGGGGTAACGGCACCTTTTTATTTGGCAAAACTGTTTGCACCTTATTTTACAAAAGGAGCCAGCATTGTCAATATTTCGTCATCTCGTGACAGAATGAGTCAACCTCAAACAGAAAGCTACACGGCGGCAAAAGGTGGAATCTCTGCTCTGACACATGCACTTGCTGTCAGCTTTTCGGGGAAAGTTCGAGTAAATTCTGTTTCACCGGGGTGGATTGATACTGTTGGAACTTGTTATACAGGCTCTGATGCTATTCAACAACCTGCAGGCAGAGTAGGGAATCCATCTGATATTGCCAATATGGTATTGTATCTGTGTTCGGATTGTGCAGGATTTATCACCGGTGAAAATATTTGTATCGACGGAGGAATGACCAAACAGATGATTTATCATGGAGATTTTGGCTGGTGTCTTGATAAATAAGGTTAAAATACGTCATATTACGCGTTTTTTAACACTGTTTTTCGATAAAATACAAACAAATTAAAAAAAAATAAAAAAAATTGAAAAAATGTATTGACAAATGAAAAGTTATTTGCTATAATATCACTCGTTGGTTGGCTGCCGTAGCTCAGTAGGTAGAGCGCATCCTTGGTAAGGATGAGGTCATGGGTTCAACTCCCATCGGGAGCTCCAAAAAGTCCTCACACGAAAGTGTGGGGACTTTTACTTTTTACAGAAAAGTTTTTGCAACATCTTGCAATTCGCTGCATAAAATGGTATAATAAAAGCATGGAAACATGATTATTGGAGGAGTCAAAAATGTCTAAACAGTTTTTTGTATGTTTATATGGCGGTGCATCCGACAATATCTCGGATGTTCATAAGGATGCTGTAAAAGAATTGTGTGGAAATTTAGCAAAACAGGGTTTTTCTCTGGTATATGGTGCAGGTGCAACCGGTTGTATGGGTGCGGCTGCAAGAGGTTTTCGTGAAAACGGCGGCTATATCATGGGTGTAACACCTCGCTTTATGGGCGATTTTGAAGATATTTTTGACTGTGATAATACCATCAAGGTAGACACTATGGCAGAACGAAAAACATTGATGGAAAAGCACGCAGATTTATATCTGATTGCACCCGGCGGTATTGGCACGATGGATGAATTTTTCCAGATTATAACCCTAAAATATTTAGAACAGATGGAAACACCCATTGTGATTTTAAATTTAGATGGCTTTTATGATAGTCTTCTGGCACTGATGGATAGCTTGATTGCTCAAAAAGCAGCAGGAGAAAAAATCCGCACTTTATATCACGTTGTTACCGATATTGAAGACGAAAACTTACAGTCTATGTTAGCAGAAATCAAAAAGTAAACAAGGAATTATAAACAATGTTACAATTTCGCAAAGCAGAAGAAAAAGATATTGAAAGAATTTGGCAAATTTATTTAGAAAATCATATTGAGGAAGAAGAGGGCAGGGCTGTTATCGGTTGGAATCGCAATATTTATCCCGTAAAAGCTACTGCAGAGGCGGCACTTTTGCGACATGATTTATTCGTTTTGGAAGACGAATCGGGAGTAATGGGAACGGCGGTTATCAATCAGGAACAAATGGATGTGTATCCCGTAGGTAATTGGCAGTATGATGCCGCTGACGAAGAAATTATGGTGCTTCATACGTTGGTTATCTCCACAAAGGCTGCTCGAAAAGGCTATGCTAAAAAATTTGTAGAATTTTATGAGCAGTATGCGAAAAAACAAGGATGCCCTTATCTTCGGATGGATACCAACGAGCGAAATGTTCGTGCCAGAACGATGTATGAAAAATTAGGATACAAAGAAATCGGAATCGTTCCCTGTGTGTTTCATTCTATGACGGGCATCAATATGGTTCTTTTGGAAAAGAAAGTATAATACAGAAAAAAGGATACCAAAAAAATGAAAATAGTCATTCAAAGAGTTTTGGAAGCAAGTGTTAAAATTGACGGAACCGTTCACGGGCAAATCGGCAAAGGATATCTGCTTCTCATCGGTATTTCTAATGAAGATACCAAACAAATTGCAGATAAAATGCTGGAGAAAATATCAAAACTCCGCATTTTTGAAGATGAAAACGGCAAAACAAATTTAAGCATTGCAGATGTTGGCGGTGAGGTACTTGCAGTTTCTCAATTCACCTTGTATGCCGACTGTAAAAAAGGAAACCGCCCCAGCTTTATTAACGCTGGAAAACCTGATATGGCAGAAGAACTGTATCTTTATATGCTGGATAAATGCCGTGAACTGTTTGGCAAAGTAGAGTGCGGACGGTTTGGTGCAGATATGAAGGTTTCATTAGTCAATGACGGCCCGTTTACCATTGTACTGGATAGTAAGGAAATCTTATAGAAGGTTGAGGGTATATATGCAGTGAATCCGTATTTTTTAATTATCATTGCCGACATCTTCCTGGCTGCAAGTTTTGTGTTCCAAAAGAACTATCAAAAAGCAGCAGGAACCGCTGTAAAATCTGGGCTGGTATACAACTTATTGATGGGCGTTTTTTGTGCGGTGATGTTTTTTTGCATCAATGGATGCCGTGTAAGCTTAACGCCTTATTCCGTTATGATGGCTGCTTTTTCAACCATTACAGGGATGCTCTATGTTTTTATCGGCTTTAAAATTATGGAAATGGGCAGTATGTCATTATATACCTTCTTTTTAATGTCGGGAGGTATGGTTCTTCCGTACATATTCGGCGTGCTGTTTTTAAATGAACAATTAACATTCCTTCGCACCCTTGGTCTTGTGGCAATTGTTGTATCAATTGCGATTTCCAACACCGGAGTGACCAAGCCGGAAAAGAAACAAATCTTTTTGTGCGTTTTAGTTTTTGTGCTCAATGGCCTTTGCAGCATTATCAGTAAGCTGCATCAGATTAGTCCGGCGAGTGAGTTGATCACTTCTTCCGATTATGCTTTCCTTGTAGTGTGTTGGAAGATTGTGATTTGTGCGATAGCATTGTTGATTTATCGAGGAAAGGATTCCAAGGAAGCTTCTGTAACAATTTCCTGGAAGTCAGCAATTTGGATTGTATTTTTTGCAGCTGTTTCAGATGGACTTTCCTATATGTTACAATTGGTTGGTGCTTCAACAATTCCCGCAACTGTTCTGTTTCCGATGGTGACAGGGGGTTCTGTGATTTTAACCTCTCTTGCCGCTGTATTGGTATTTCGTGAAAAGTTTTCCGTAAGACAAGTGATTGGGGTTGTGATTTGCGTTTTCGGTACCTTGTTGTTTTTATAAGGATCCAACGCAGAACTTTTATGAGTGAGCTGATTATTCTATAAGGTGTAGCTATGGTATGAAACGGTGCTGACAACAAAACATACCATATTGATCTAAAAAATATTATCAGGGACAAGATTTACGATGAAAAAGAAATTCTTATTATTTGATGTAGACAGAACTTTACTGGATTTTGACCGTTCTGAGGCAGAGGCAATTAAAAACACCCTCCGTCATTTTGGCTTGCCCGTAACCGATGAAATCTGCAACCGTTATCCCGTCATTAACGAAATGCTTTGGGAAGAATTTGAAAGAGGAACTATTGAAAAGGCAACCATTTTATACCGTCGATTTGATATTTTGTTTTCGGAATTTGGTATCAGCTTTGATTCTAAAGAATTTGATGCTTATTACCGCACCGATTTATCCAAACACGCTTTTTTGATAGATGGTGCTAAGGAACTTTTGTTATCGCTGAAGGAGAAAGGTTATCAGATTCATTATGTCACCAACGGTACCGCAGGAGTGCAGTATCCCAGATTGAAAAATTCGGGACTGGATTCTTTGGCTGACGGCATTTTTCTCTCGGAAGAAATCGGATACCAAAAGCCCGAAAAAGCATTTTTTGATGCTGTATTCCCAAACATTCCGGACTTTACATTAGAAGAAGCCATCATCATTGGTGATTCTCTTTCTTCCGATATGAAAGGCGGAGAAAATGTGGGTTTGGACACGATGTGGTATAATCCAAAAAAAGTGCCAAACAGATTGAACCTTCCTGTTACATATGAAGTATCTGATTTTTCTGAGATTGAAACAATTTTGGATAAACTCTAATGGAAAAAGTCCCGAAAAGAAAATGTCTTTCGGGACTTGACTTTTTTAAAAAGAACTGTTATACTATTATGGTATGCAAGGAAGATGTGTCAGTAGTCTGTATCCGATTCTTAAAAGAGAGGGGAGCCATTGGCTGGAAGCTCCCAAGATAGGATACAAGATGAATTTCAGCATTGGAGTATTTGGCGAAGTTTCTTGTTTAAGATTATAAGTCAGGTGTTGTATCTCACGCCAAAAGATACTAAAAAGTGCAGTTTTTTTGAATCATATCAAAAGAATCTGAAATTGGGTGGTACCGCGGGTTTGCAGCTCGTCCCTTTGTGGTGACGGAGCTGTTTTTTTATTGCCCTTGTCCCCTTAAAAAATTTGTTTTAAAATTAGCATAAGATATAGAAAGGATTTGAAAACTATGGCTGATAAAACCGTAGCATTAAAAGAAAGCTTTTCTTTGGCACTGCAAGGTGTTACCAATATGGAAGAGCTTGAAAAAGTAAGAGTTGAATACTTAGGCAAAAAAGGTCTCGTTACCGAGCTTATGCAGGAAATGAAATCTTTAAGTCCCGAAGAAAAGAAAACATTCGGTCAGGCAGTAAACGTTTTAAAAAACGAAGTAAACGATGCCATTACCCAAAAAAGAGAAGAATTAAAACAAAAGGAAATCGAACTGGAAAACAGTCGTATGCCTTTGTTTGATTTGTCTATGCCTCCCGTGTTGGACAGAGGTTCTTATCATCCGATTACATTGGTACAGCGTCAATGTGAAGAAGTATTTCGTTCCATGGGCTTTGCCATTGAGGATTACAGTGAAATCGTAACCGACTACGAATGCTTTGAAGCATTAAACATTCCCAAAAATCACCCCGCAAGAGATATGCAGGATACTTACTATTTAGATAACGGTCAGTTGTTAAAATCCCATACCTCTGCGGCACAGAATGCCATTTATAAAAAATATAAGGATGCCCTCATCAATGAAGGAAAACCCATCAAAGCGATTTTCCCCGGCAGATGTTTTAGAAATGAAGCAACCGATGCCTGCCACGAAAACACCTTCTTCCAGATGGAAGGGGTAATGGTGGATAAAAACATCTCCATTTCCAACCTGATTTTCTTTATGAAAACCATGCTTTCCGAAGTGTTCCAAAAGGATATTAAGGTTCGTCTGCGTCCCGGTTTCTTCCCCTTTGTGGAACCCGGTTTTGAATTGGATATCAGCTGCCTGATTTGCGGTGGGGAAGGTTGTCCTTCCTGTAAGCATAGCGGATGGCTGGAATTATGCCCCTGCGGTATGATTCATCCCGAAGTGTTAAAAGCAGGCGGTATTGACCCCGAAGAATACACCGGTTTTGCATTTGGCTTAGGCTTAACCCGTCTTGCTATGATGAAATACGGCGTAAAAGACATTCGTGATTTAAACAGCGGCAGCTTAAAAGCACTGTCTCAGTTTACTGACGATAAATAAGAAAGGGGAGCGAAGAAATGATTTTATCAATGAACTGGATTTCGGACTTTGTTGACTTGTCCGGACTGGATAAATTAGACTTAATTGCAAAATTTTCTTTATCCACTGCCGAAGTGGAAAATGATATCTATCAGAAAGGCTCCGACCTTTCCGGGATTGTGGTTGCGGAAATTAAATCTGTGGAAGACCATCCCGAATCCAAGAAACTGCACTTATTAAAAGTGGATATCGGTGAAAGTGAATTGGTTGACGTGGTTTGCGGTGCTCCCAACGTAAGAGTGGGAATGAAAACCGCATTCGCAAAATTGGGTGCACAAATTGGCGATATCACCATCACCCCCAGAAAACTGGCAGGCTACACCTCCAACGGTATGTGCTGCTCTGAAAAAGAGCTTGGTTTAAGCGACGAAAATGCAGGTATTATGGATATTACCGAAGATGTGGCATTGGGTACCGACTTAAAAGAATTATATCAGATTGACGATATTATCTTCGAAGTGGATAACAAATCCTTAACCAACCGTCCCGACTTATGGGGTCACTATGGTATCGCCCGTGAATTTGCGGCAATTGCAGGCAGAGAATTAAAACCCCTGCCCGTAGCGGATTTGGAAGCTTACAACAATTTGCCCAAAGTGGATTTAAAAATTGAAGATCCCTTATGTCAGAGATATTCCTGCTTACAGTTTGGTAACATCACCAAGCACGTAAGCCCCATGAATATGAGAATCCGTCTGTTCTACTGTGGAATGAGAGGACTTAACTTCTTAGCAGACTTAACCAACTATTTAATGCTGGAAATGGGTCAGCCGATGCACGCTTTTGACTCTCGTAAAGTAGAAAAAATCCGTATCAAACGTTTTGATAACCCCTTTAAATTCCAGACTTTAGATGGCGTGGAAAGAGATATCGACGAAGATACCTTAATGATTTGTAATGATAACACTCCCGTTGCAATCGCAGGGATTATGGGTGGCTTGGATTCTGAAATTGTGGAATCCACTTCCACTTTAACTTTGGAATCTGCAACCTTTGATGCAACCTCCATCCGTAAATCAACCGTTCGTCTGGCGCACCGTACGGATGCTTCCATGCGTTACGAAAAATGCTTGGACCCCGAAATGACTACCGTTGCAATCGCTCGTTTCGTAAAACTTTTAACTGAAATTGACCCCTCTGCAACTGTGGTTTCTTCTTTAACTGATGAATATCCCTATCATTATGACACCATCAGCTTAAGCTTTGAAAAAGCATTTGTGGATAAATACACCGGTATCAATATTGATAACGCTACCATCGAAAAAACATTAAAAGCTTTGGGCTTTGGCGTAACCGTAAACGGCGATACCTTCGGCGTAACAGTTCCGTCCTGGCGTGCAACCAAAGACGTCACTATGAAAGCGGACATCATCGAAGAAATCACCCGTATCTACGGTTACGATAACTTTGATATCAACACCGCTGCAGTGCCCTTGTATCCCGTAAGAGCAGCACAGGAAAAGAGCGATGAAGACAGAATCAAAGATATTCTGGTAAAACGTTATTCCATGCACGAACTTCATTCTTATGTGTGGGCATATTATGATGAATATAAAGCACTGGGCTTGGAAGTGGAAGACAATATCAACTTAGTAAGCTCTGTAAACCCCAACATCAAAACCATCCGTAAATCTATCGTTCCCACTCAGCTTTGTCAGGTGAAATCCAACACCGCTTATGCTCCTGATTTTAAAGTGTTTGAAATCGGCAGAGTGGTGGAAGGGTTAAAAGACGACGGTCTTTGCAATGAAAGAAAGAAACTTGCAATCACTCTGTATTCCAAAACCAAGGAAATGGAAGCTCTGTATTTTGAACTCCGCGATATTTTAGCGGTAGTTGCAGACGACTTAAAACACGAAGCTCTGACATTTAAAACCAAGGAAGCAACTCATTCCTATCAGCATCCCAAGAACTTAAATGCTATCATTTGCAGTGGCAAAGAACTGGGTGAAATCGGTATTGTAAATCCCGTTGTTTCCAAGGAAATTGATAAAAAAGCAAACATCGTGTATGCAGAAATTGATGTGACCGATTTTGCAGATATCAAAAACAAAAGCATCGCTTATCAGGAAGCTTCCAGATTCCCGGAAATTGAAATTGATTTATCTTTCGTTTCTGAAACCTATCAGCCTATTGCAGATGCCATCGCAAATGCAAACTGCCCGTTGATTAAAAACGTAAAAGTGGTTGGTACCTACACCGACGATACAGGAAAATCCATTACCTTACGAATTTTATTCTCCCATCCTGAACGTACTTTAACAAAAGAGGAAGTATTGCAGGTTGTAAACGGTATTGTTGCAGAATTGGATGCCAAAGAAATCAAGCTGAAAAACGGCTTACCCATGTAGTTTTCATAAGTCTTTTATGAAGAAAACTTTAGAAATGAAAGGATGAACTGAATGAAAGTATTAAAGCGGTTAAGCTTCACATTGGCAATTGTTTTCACTGCCATGATTTTATTCACTATGAGCGCCTTTGCATTAACTGAGGGTGACTGGGAGTTTAAATTGCTGGATAACAAGGTTAAAATCACTGATTATATCGGAGAAGGCGGAGACGTAATCGTTCCGGAAACTTTATATGGTTTTCCTGTTACCGAAATGCAAAGCTGGACATATTTATTAAGCCATGAAGATATTACCTCTATCACTTTTCCGACCAGTTTGGAAACAATTCCTGCTCAGGTATGTTGTTCTGTAAATGAGCGATTGACAACAGTATCTTTTCCTGATACCTTAAAAAAAATCGATAGTGTTGCCTTTGAAGGATGCAGACAGCTTACCAATGTCTATCTTCCTGATTCTTTGGAAGAGATTGGTGACAGTGCTTTTGCTATATGTCCGAAAATCACATCTGTTAATTTCCCCAAAAATTTAAGAATCCTCGGGGATGGCGTTTTTGCAGATTCAGGCTTAACAGAAGTCGATGTTCCGTATATCGAACAAATAGGAGAAAGCCTTTTTGCCGGTTGTGAAAATCTTGAAAAAGCAACCCTTGCCGTTGGTTACACAGAAATACCAAATGAAACCTTTGTTAGATGTTACGGATTGAAGGAGGTTGTTATCCCGGAAACCGTAACGGATATCGGTTCGGAAGCCTTTAAAGATTGTACCTCTTTAAAGCAGATTATATTACCTGTCGGATTGAAATCGATTGGTAGCGATGCGTTTCGGGATTGTGACAGTTTAACAGAGGTTGTAATACCTTATGGTGTGGAAAGCATTGGATATGCCTTCAGAGATTGCGATAATTTAAAAAGTCTTTATATTCCCGATACAGTAACCTCTATCAGTCCCAGTATTTTAGGTGGTTCGGACAACTGTATCATCTATTGCAGTGCCGGTTCCGTTGCAGAGGAAGTTTGTAAAAAGAATGAAATTTCTTATATCACAGATGAATCGGTAAACAGTGTGATAACCGTTCTCTATAACGGTACCAGAATTTCTTTCCATTCCTACGGTCAGAATCCTGAGTTGTTGGAAAGCCGTACATTAGTTCCGTTGCGTTCCATTTTTGAAGCAATGGGTGCGGATGTAGAGTGGGATCAGTCCACCAGTACAGCCATTGCAAAGCGTGACGGCGTTGAAATTAAAATCCAAATCGGCGCAAACGAAATGTATAAAGACGGAAAGAGTATCCCTGTAGATGTTCCTGCAAGGTTGTTAAATGACAGAACTATGGTTCCTGTGCGTGTGATAGCTGAGTCTTTTGGCGCTAATGTAGAGTGGAACCAAAATGGCAGAACAGTTTTAATTACGGAATAAACTTATTGATAAAAAACAGCAAATATCAGTTCTTTGATATTTGCTGTTTTTTTCTATGGTATAGCGAATTCTTATTTCTGTAGGGTGATACTTTTCTGTTAGAAATCAATTTGATATTCCCGATTGATCATGGTTATTAGTTCTTTTGCGGGTAGGGGAAGAGAATGTCCTTTCTTTTGAATTAAGGTGACTTCTCTTTTGGAGATAGGTGTTTTCAGTGGGATTTCCCGAACGCCGTCTTCTGATGTCAAAAAACGTCTCGGCACAAATCCGATTCCTAAATCATATTTTACCAAGGGAACAATTTGGTCAGCGGTTGCCGCTTCAATATCGGGAGCAAAACTGCAACTATGTTTCAAACATTCTTCCACGTAAAAATCATAGGTTGACGTTCCGGTCCCCAACGAAATAATGGGATATTGCATCAGTTCGGACAAGGATAAGTTTTCTTTGACTTCAAAACCGATACTGCAGATGGGAACCTCTTGCAGGGTCAGTAATTTTTTTGCTGTTAATTTGCCGTGAATCTCGGCAGGGGTTGTTAATACAGCAAAATCAACCAGTTGATTGTCAATCATTTTCAGTGCCTGAGGGGTGGAAACATTTAAAATTTTAATTTTGATACCCGGATATAATTGGTGATAACGGCGTAGAATTGGCAATAAGCAACACCGCAGTGCGATTTCGGTTGCACCGATGGAAACCATGCCACTATCCAAGCTGTGTTTGGCGGATATTGCTTCTTCACCTGCCTGAATATGCTCAAATGCAATGGCGATATGTTCATAAAGTTCTTTGCCGTCTTCTGTTAAGCGGACACCTTTGTTGGAGCGCTCAAACAAAGTGCAGCCAAGTTCATTTTCCAGTGTTTTGATTGCTCTAGTTAAGTTCGGTTGATTACTGAACATTACTTCCGCCGCACGTGTAAAGCTTTTATATTTGGCAACATTGTAAAAAATCCGATAGTGATCATAGCTGATATTCATAAAAATCCTCCATATCAAAACGATATATCTTATATAGTTAATATGTATTTTACATATACTTCGATATGTAGTATAATACAAACAGTGAATGAAGTCAATATCGGAGGAATGGAAAATGGAAATTTCTTTTATTACAGAATTAATGGAAGCAGTTACAATTCTTTGTTTCGGGCTATCGTGGCCGATTTCGATTCACAAGTCTTATATTTCTAAAACCGCAAAAGGGAAAAGTTTGTTCTTTGAGGTGTTTTTGCTGATTGGTTATGCATTTGGAATTTTCCGTAAAATTTTGCAACTGACTCAGTTAGGTTGTAGCGGAGGAATTTTTTATTTAAGTTTCTTTTTCTATATTTTGAATTTTTTGGAAATTTCTATTGATGTGGCACTCTATTTTAGAAACTGTAAATACGACAGAATGCCAAAAGTCGCTGTATCACAATAAAAAAAGCTGAAATCAAATAAGTTTGATTTCAGCTTTTTTGTGCGACATAGTTTCCGATACCAAGGCATACTTTTGATTAAATTGAAAATTATTTCACGGTAATAACTCGCAGGGTATTGGTGCTTTCCCCTAACGGTATACCGGCTGCAATAACAGCTAAATCATTTTTTGTGATATAGTTTTCCTCGTGAGTTCTTTTGATGGCGTGGGTAAAGAGCGCATCGGAATTGCCTTGCACTTCGGATTTTACAGGATATACTCCCCAGGAGAGCGCCAGTTTTCTGTAAGTTTTTTCATTGGGAGTGGTAGCCACAATTGGCATATTGGGACGGAATTTAGAGACCATACGTGCGGTTCGCCCAGAGTTTGTTACCACAATAATCACTCTTGCATTGAGATCGTGAGCGGTGGTGCAAGCAGCATGAGAAATCGCATCCTGAATGGTGGGGGCAGACAGTGTGCTCAGGGTAAAACGTTTTTTATAGTCAATATCCATTTCCGCACTTCTTGCGATGCGAGACATTGCCTTTACCGCTTCTACTGGGTATTTTCCCACAGCAGTTTCACCGGATAACATAATAGCGCTTGTCCCGTCGTATACTGCATTGGCAACGTCGGAGGTTTCTGCACGGGTGGGGCGAGGATTAGCAATCATCGATTCTAACATCTGAGTGGCAGTAATAACACGTTTGCCTGCGCTGTAACATTTTTTAATCAGCATTTTCTGGATAGAGGGAAGTTCTTCAAAATCGATTTCTACACCCATATCACCGCGGGCAACCATAATACCACTGGAAACTGCTAAAATATCATCGATATTGTTAACCCCTTCACGGTTTTCAATTTTTGCAATGATTTCAATTTCTTCACCGCCGTTAGCATCTAAGAATTTTCTCATACCCACAATGTCATCTGCACGGCGTGCAAAGGATGCGGCAATATAGTCAAAATCGTTTTTGATACCAAAGAGTAAATCTTCTTTGTCCACATCGTCCATATAGGGCATATATAAATCAATGCCGGGCAGATTCATGCTCTTTCTGTCACTTAAGGGGCCACCGGTCAGTACACGGCAGATAATATCGGTATCTTCAATTTTTTCAACCACCATTTCAATGTTGCCGTCATCTAAGAGTACTTTGTTGCCCACGGTTAAATCAAAGGGCAGTTTTTTATAGGTGACCGAAACCATAGATTCGTTTCCAACCATATCTTTGGTGGTTAACGTAAAGAGTTGGTTTTCTGCCAGCATAACTTTTCCGTTTTCAAAAGTTTTGATACGAACTTCCGGACCTTTGGTATCAAGTAACATTGCAACAGGTAAGCCCATTTCTTCCCGTACTTTTTTAAACATATCAATCCGTTTCTGATGACTTTCATAGTCTCCGTGAGAAAAATTGAATCTGGCAGTATTCATACCAGCCAGGATCATTTGGCGGAGCACGTTTTCGTCATCGGTTGCGGGACCTAAGGTACAAACAATTTTAGTCTTTCTCATTGTTAAACTCCTCTGCTGTATTTAAAAAAACATTCTCGTATTTTATAGTATACCACAAGAAAGTCAGTTTGTCACCATCTTTTTCATAATTTTTGAAAAAACTTTTAGGTCAGAAGGGGAGGGGCATCTTCTTCTAAAATCAATGTTCCGTATTCCTTTAGTACACTTTCCATCAAGAGTGGATTCTCTATACTGTCTCCCAAATCACTGAGCAAAAGTTTGATTTTGGGTAAAGCTTGTTTTTCGTTGGAAGATATTACCAGATAAAATTCATTATCCATCAGATAAACTGCTAGTTGTCCGCTGATATATCTTTTGGACAGTCTCCCTGCGTAAAGTGCATCTTCGGATTCCGAAAACGAAGTAATAATCAGATTTTCTTCTTTTTTCGGATGATTTTTGGATTCTGTTTTTGTAAGGAAAATTTCGCAGCCGTCTTTTTTAGATGGTACCATTTCCAACACAATTGCGTGATGAATCATAGAAAATTGGAATTCTTCCTCCAAAGCACCCAAAAGATCCATCACAAGATTGGAAGATGCATTTTCTGAATTTTCTGCATTCATTGTGAGCATTTCCGCACAGGATAATGTGATTTTTACTTGATTTTCATCAATTTTTTCGATTTTCACACCTTTCAGCTCCTTTTTGGAGTTAGATTGAGCCGTCTGTGTCTTTAAAAACAATAGGCTCTTGTTTATTATAACGGATAATATACTAAAAAGATAGACAAAGTTTTTTCCAAATCTCCGTTTTCTCGTGGTAATAACAGGGTAAAATAAGCTTTTTTGTAATTTCTGTGAATCTTCTTGCCTTTTTTAAAAAATATGATATAATGTTTTTTAGTAATATAAGATGTAAATGAGGTGATAATGGTGAATCAACCTACCATATTGATTGTGGATGATGAAGAGCGTATCCGCAAAGTACTGTATGATTATTTTACGAAACAGGATTATCACGTGCGATTGGCAAAAAATGGGGAAGAAGCCATTGATGTGTTTTATGCTAACAAAATTGATCTGGTAATTTTAGATATTATGATGCCTGTGATGGACGGTTATGAAACTTTAAAAGAGCTTCGCAAGGTTTCTAATGTTCCTGTTATGATTTTATCGGCAAAATCGGAAGAGTATGATATTTTAAAAGGTTATGAACTATACGCTGATGAGTATGTGGCAAAACCCTTTAATTTAAAAATTTTATCTGCCAGAGTGGAAGCTCTTTTACGTCGCAGCAATGGTTTGTCTGAAGAAGTTACTATTGGGGATTTGACCTATAATAAAGCCACTTATGAAGTGAGTGTCAAAGCAGAGAAAGTGGAATTAACCAACAAAGAATTTGAACTTTTGGGATATCTTATTTTAAATAAAGGTATTGTGTTGTCCCGTGATGATATTTTAAATAATGTTTGGCACTATGATTATTTCGGTGATGTGAGAACAATTGATACTCATATTAAGAAATTAAGAGCAAAATTGTTAGATTGTGGCAGCTATATCCAAACAGTGAGAAGTGTTGGATATAAATTTGATGCTGCTTTGTAAAAAAATAAAAAAGGAACGGTAATGCACTTGTGAAATCGTTAAAAGCAAAATTGGTTTTTATGCTTCTTGCGGTGGTGTTTTCCATTTTAATGATAATGTTGGTTGCCAATAAGGTGCTGTTGGAGCCGTATTATACCGAGAAGGAAAAGGTAGAATTTCGGGAAACATATCACAAAATTCAAGCCACTGCAGATAGAAATCCTCATCATTTAGCAGAGTTGTTATCGTATACTGCCTCCAATTCTAATATGACCATTATTGTAACTGATCGTTTTCACGATATTCTGTATTCCAGTTCCAGTATGGACAGTAATCAGAAGGCATATTTTACACATCAATTGGTGCAGCATTTTGCTCAGAGTATTCCAATTGTTCCGGGCGGAGATTACGCTATTCAGACGGTGTTGGATGCGGAGGATTCCGAGCATTTGGTTATGGTGGCTGAATTGGAGCCGTTTGGAAAGCTGTTTTTAATCAAATCGATTGCATCCATTCATAAAAGTATGGAGATTTATCATGAGTTCTTTTTGATTGTGATGATTGCGATTGGCTTGATTGGTGCTATTATTATGCTGTTTATCGGTAATTATTTTGTGCGTCCGATCTATGACATTTTGGATATCTCCAAACGAATCACCAATCTGGATTTTTCCAGGAAATTTCAGATTCGAGGGGATGATGAGATTAATGTTTTGGGCGAGCAAATCAATATGATGTCGGATCGATTATATGCTAATATTCAGATGCTTTCTGCCTCTAATGAGTCTCTGCAGCAGGATTTATACCGCAAAGAGCGAATTGAAAAAATGAGGAAGGAATTTTTGCAGAATGCTTCCCACGAATTAAAAACACCGATTTCGGTAATTGCTTCCTACACAGAAATGCTAAAAGATAAAATGGTTACCGAGGAAGACGAGCTGGATTATTATTATGATGTTATTTATGATGAAACCGAGAAAATGAGTAATATCGTCAAGAATCTTCTGAATGTGGCACAGTTGGAATCCCAAACGCTTAATATTACATTGGAAAAATTCAATTTGTCGGAGCTGCTGAGCGATGTGATATCTACCTTCCGTTTACAGATGGACAAGGAACAGATATCGTTGCTGGAAAACATAAAAGAAGATGTAGTTGTGTGTGCGGACCGTTTCTTTATTGAACGGGTCATTACCAATTATCTCAATAATGCCATTGCTCATATCGGGGAACCCAAGGAAATCCGCGTTTCTTTGTATCAGGATGAAAATTTTTCCTATCTGGGCGTTTATAATTCCACGCCCAAGGTTTTAGATCGGGAAAAAATCTGGACCAGCTTTTATAAAAGCGATGAAAGCCAGGGAAATGGATTGGGCCTGTCCATTGTAAAAGCAATTATGGAAGCTCACAAAAAAGAATATGGTTTCCGTTATCTGGATGACGGCGTGGAATTTTTTATCAAGTTGTAATTCAAAATTCTGTGGTGTTGGTAATGATAGGGAAACCTTTTAAAGGTTCAAAAAAGGGATTCAGGTCAAACAACTGACTTGAATCCCTTTTTTTGATTGTGAATACAACAAGTTTTTAGGGTACCCGACCGAAATCTTTGATTGTGTTATATGGTCGGTTTCTTATTTCTGTGGATATTTTTTTAAGGAAACAACAGATTTTTTCTGTGTGAAATTAGTAACCGGGATCATAAACGCAATTCCCATCATAGTCATACACTTTGTAACCCTCATGGCGATGTTCATATGCCAATTTGGTTGCGTTATCATAAATTTTGAAGGCGCCTATCTGAAGTCTTTTGCCATACTCTATTTTTTGTACGTAGTATAAACTGCTACCTGTTTCCGGAGACAATTGGGAAGCTGTGGGATATGGATCGTAGACACAATTTCCGTTTTCGTCATACACCTTGTATCCGTTATAACGGTTTTCGTAAGCTAAATCGGATGCATTATCATACACTTTGAAGGCGCCTATCTGAACCCTTTTTCCTCCCTGGATTGTTTGCACATAGTAAAGCCCGCCTCCTGTGTTGGAGGTTGAAGGAGAGGATTGTGTGGGTTCCGGTGTTGGATCAACTGTGGGTTCCGGAGCCGGCTCCAACGTGGGTTCCGGTGTGGCTGTTTGGGAAGAAGACTGCGCGGTTTCTTCCAGTTGATTATTCAGTTCGTCAATTTCTTGTTTGTACTGATCAGCTTGGTAAGCAGTGTTACTATAAGTTCCTTTCATTTGATTATAACGTAAAGCTGTTAGCAGGCAAATGACTGCCAATAGTAATAATACAGCTAACGTACATAACAGAAACATTTTATACTTTTTATTTTCCAGATACATTCTGTCTGCTCTGGAACGCTGCCGATAGGGGATGGTATTGATTTTTAAACCGGCAATTTCATCGTTGATTTTTGTGATTTTTTTTTGCAGCGACAGCTTTCTTTTATAATCAGTTTCTGTGAGAAGTACTTGGTTATAATAGTCTAATTCTCTTTCCAGTTGTATCAGTTTTGCTTCTGTTTTAGAATCAATAGGGAATTCCGACATTATGATTTATCCTTTCTTTAGGGTGTTGTATGACGAGGTTACCGTCTGCAATTTTTCATTTGGTATGATATCAAATAGGAATGTCCTGACGCTTTGGTTGATGAAAGATTTACAATGATACCATTCTCCAGCTTTATAATTGTAACACATTTTTTCTTGATTGTCTACTCTTTTATACAAAGAAAAGTTGATATTTGTCGATTCTGTATAGAAGGCTCCCATATTACTTTAACGTAAATTTTCTTGTTACAAAGTTGATTTAAAAAAATCCGCAAGATGATAAAACCATCTTGCGGAATATATTTGATATGTTTATAACTGGATTTTCCTATTTGCAATTAATAACCGGGGTCGTACATACAGTTTCCGTTAGCATCATATACTTTATAGCCTTCGCCGCGGTTGGCATTGGCTGCGTTTTTTGCTTCATCATAAGAAGAATAGGTGCCAAACAGAATGATTTTATTTGGATCTATTTCGTGAGGTTTTTGCACATAGTAAAGATTGCTTTCTGTTGTGGTTGTGGATTCGGAATATGCCGGGTACGGATCGTATATACAATTGCCGCTTGCATCATACACCTTGTATCCGTTGTAGCGGTTTTCGTATGCATAGTTGGTTGCCGCATCATAAACATTGTATGCTCCAATCTGAATTCTCTTGCCATTTTGGATTTTTTGCACATAATATTTCACGGTGCTTGTTTGCTGAGAAGTTTGTGCGGGAGCAGTAGTTGGAGCAACTGTTGGCTCAGGAGTGGGTGCTGCTGTTGGAGCGGCGGTTGGCCTTGCTGTGGGTTCTGCGGTAGGTTTGGCAGTAGGCTCAGCCGTGGTTTCGACATCGGGTTCAGTGGTAGGTTCAGCGCTGGGTTCGATTGTTGAGGAGGGAGCAGGAGTTGAAGATTCTTCCTTTTCTTCAGACGATTCTTGCTTTTTGTTCAGTTCGTCAATTTCTTTCTGGTATTGACCGGCTTGGTTAGAGATTCCTGTGTATGCATTTTTCATTTGATTATAACGTAAAGCAGTCAACAGACAAATGATTGCCAATAGTAATAACACAGCTAATGTGCATATCAGAAACATTTTATATTTTTTATTTTCCTGATACATTCTGTCTGCATTGGGAGATTGCTGGGGAAAGTTGTTGCCCTGTGAGTTGTTGATTTCATCCTTGATAACTGCAATTTTTTGTTCTAATTCCGCTCTTTTATAGTGATCGTTTTCTGAAAGTAGCTGTTGTGTATAGGAATCCAGTTCTTTTTCTAGTTGCGTCTTTTTTGATTGATTATTTGAATACTGTTGCATTGTTGACCGTCCTTTCTGGTGTGTTTATGTTGAATTTTCACTGTTTTTATTCCGTTTTTGACATTAATACCACACATTCGCAATGGAAAGTTCTTGGGAATAAATCAAAGGGATAAACGGTACTTGCCCGATATCCGTTTTCGGTTAAATATTTCATATCACGGGCGAGGGTGGCTGGATTACAGCTGATGTACACTATTTTTTGAGGTTTAATTTCACTAAGCATTTGAAGCAATGATTCGTCGCATCCGCTTCTGGGCGGATCCAATACCACTGCATCGGGAATAATTCCTTGCTTTACCAACTTTGGAGCTTCTTCCTCTGCAGTTCCGCAGATGAATTCCACATTTGTCATACCATTTTTATCGCGGTTCATTTTGGCGTCTTCCACGGCGGGGGCGCAACTTTCAATTCCGTAAACCTTTTTCGCTTTTTTCGCTATATTTAATGTAATAGTTCCGATGCCGCAATACAAATCAAACACGGTATCAAAATCATCTCCCAACAGGGAAAGTGCTTTTTGGTACAGCTTTTCTGCCTGCAGTGTGTTTACCTGATAAAAGGAAGGAAGAGAGATACCAAAGGAAATATCATTCATAGTGTCAGTCAGATATTTTTCACCGTAAACGGTTATGGTATCGTCTCCCAAAATCACATTGGTCTTTTTTTTGTTAATATTGATTGCTATACTAATTATATTAGGGTTTTGTGCGAGAAGTTTTTGGGTTAGTTCGTCTGTATGTAAAATGGCTTTTAAATTCTTGTTCAGATTGACAACTAAGCCCACCATAATTTCACCGGTATGCTCTCCGCGACGAATAAAAATATGGCGGACAATTCCGGAGTGCGTTTCTTCCGTGTAGGGAGAAATGTTATACTCTTTCAAATGAGAGAGAATGCAGTCGGTAATTTCTGAAAATTCAGGATAGCTAATATAACAAGCGGAGCAGGGGATAATCTGATGACTTCTTGCCCGATAAAATCCCGCAACAATATTTCCGTCTTTATCGTAGCCCACCGGAAGCAGCATTTTGTTGCGATAGGATTCTTGTTTTGGTGAGGGTTCGGTGGGAGCAATCTCAGGGATGTTGTTTCCCAATGGACGGAATGCGTTTTTAACAAGTTGCCGTTTGATATTGCATTCGTTAGCATAAGTAGTATGATGAAAAACACAGCCACCGCATTGTTTCGCCACGGAACAGACTGTGTTGATACGTTCGGGCGATGTCTCTACCAGCTTTTCGGTTTTTCCGTAGGCAGAATTTTTTAGAACTTTTAAAATTTTCACTTGGGCAGTTTCTCCAATGAGGAGTTCCGGCACAAATACAACAAAACCGTCTTCTGTTTTTCCGATGCCGCTGCCGTTATGAGAAATATCAGTTACCGTGATGGTTGCAATATCATTTTTCTTTAGCATAATATACCGGTTCAAAAGCAGTGCTTTTTTATCCTTTCGTAATTGTTCTATGGAAAACTCTGTGGAAAAAATATGGAATCTTCGAGCTTGTTTGTTATTTTAACACAAAAGCAGACCAATTTCAACCCCTATTTTTGACGTGCTATGCAAATTGTATAAAATAAAATTATTATTTTTGGTGAATTAACCACTTTTATTTTTGAAACAACTGTGTTATAATGGTCGCATAGTAAGAAAACTTTAACATGGGGGTAAATTGTAAATGGCAGGTTTAATTTTAAAAAATCTTTGCAAAGTTTACGAAGGCAGCCAGCAGAAATCTGTTGATAACTTCTGCCTTGACATTGAAGATAAAGAGTTTATTATTTTGGTAGGTCCTTCCGGTTGCGGTAAGTCCACTACCTTAAGAATGATCGCAGGTTTAGAAGAAATCACCAGCGGTGAACTCTATATCGGTGATAATTTAGTAAATGATGTTTCTCCGAAGAACAGAGATATTGCGATGGTATTCCAGAGCTATGCGCTCTACCCGCATATGACTGTATTCGAAAATATGGCATTCGGTTTAAAACAGAAAAAAGTTCCGAAGGCTGAAATCAAAAGAAGAGTTACCGAAGCTGCAAAAATCTTAGATATTGAGCATCTGTTGGAAAGAAAACCCAAAGCTTTATCCGGCGGTCAGAGACAGCGTGTTGCGTTAGGTCGTGCAATCGTTAGAGAACCTAAGGTTTTCTTAATGGACGAACCTCTGTCTAACTTGGATGCTAAATTGAGAGTACAGATGAGAGCAGAAATCGGTAAACTCCATCAGAGATTACAGACCACCTTTATCTACGTTACTCATGACCAGACCGAAGCAATGACTATGGGTACCAGAATCGTTGTTATGAAAGATGGTGTGGTTCAGCAGGTAGATACTCCTCAGAATCTGTATGATAATCCTGTAAATATGTTTGTTGGTGGCTTTATGGGAAGCCCCCAGATGAACATGACTACTGCAAAATTGGAAAAAGAAGGTAACGAATACGTATTAGTATTCGGTTCCAATAAACTGACTTTACCTGCAAGCAAAATTAACGATGCTGTAAAAGAACATGTTGGCAAAGAAGTAGTATTTGGTATCCGTTCTGAAGATATTCATGATGAACAGTCCTTCATTTCTGCTTTCCCGAATGCAACTATCGATGTAAAAGTAGACTTTTCCGAATTGATGGGTGCAGAAACTTATCTGTACTTATTAGCAGACGGCAATAAATTTATTGCAAGAGTTAATCCTAGAACCACTGCTAAAATTGGTGATAGCATCAAGGTTGGTTTTGATATGGAAAAATTACATCTGTTTGATCCGGAAACTGAACTTTCTATGACCAAAAATTCTTAATTGAAATGTAAAAGGTCTGTCTAATTTTAGGCAGACCTTTTTTCAATTGGCATTATTATAACGTTGAAAAAGTTGAAAAAAATTTCAAAAACACTTGCAAAATGGAAAATATATGATATAATGGTAAAGTAAGTGTTTCTTACAATTGTTGATTAAGAGAATATGAAAAGGGAGTAGCTGGCGTAATGCTCTGGCATTATGGTTACGATACCGTCAGTACGATATTCTTTTAGAATATCCGGTTTGTAATGAAATGGCAAGACTTTTCTGTAAGTATTTACAGGAAAGGTCTGCCTTTTTTTGTGCCTTTCTTGCAGACACAATCTCAAAACTAAAGATACAAAAGGAGATTTAAAAATGGAAGTTTTATTGCAGTTTTTGCTTTTGGCAATCGGATTTACAATGCTGGTAAAAGGTGCGGATTGGTTTGTGGACGGTGCCTCCGGCATTGCCACTAAGTTTAAAATTCCGCAGTTGGTAATCGGTTTAACAATTGTTGCAATGGGAACCAGCGCCCCGGAAGCCGCAGTAAGTATTTCTGCCGCTTTGGGTGGGAATGCGGATATTACGATTGGTAATATTGTTGGTAGCAATATTTTGAATGTATTGATTATTTTAGGGTTATCTGCAGTTATCACACCTTTGGTGGTTGCCAAGTCCACCGTTCGAGTAGATATTCCTGTAGTGCTTTTAGCATCCCTACTATTATTTATGGGGCTGGACGGTTCCTTGAACAGATGGGAAGGACTGGTGCTTTTAGCAGTATTTATAGCATATATGGTATACTTATTTGTAACTACCTTAAAACAAAAAAACGACCAGCAGAAAGAAATCAAAGAAATATCCATTTGGAAGGCGTTAATCTTTACAGTTGTTGGACTTGGTCTGATTGTATGGGGAAGTAATGTAACTGTTGATGCTGCTACTGCTTTGGCAACCATGTGGGGAATGAGCCCTCGCTTTATTGGTCTGACAATTGTTGCTTTGGGAACTTCTTTGCCGGAACTGTTCACTTCTGTGATGGCTGCACGAAAAGGCAATGCGGATATTGCGATCGGTAACATTGTGGGAAGCAATATCTTTAATATTCTCTTTGTGGTTAGTATTTCGTCTCTGATTATTCCGGTTCCGTTCCAGAGTAAATTTATTTTTGATACCCTTGTGGCAACCGGTGCTGTTGTGTTATTGTGGATTTGCTGTGCAAAAGATAAAAAGTTATATCGCTGGGGTGGTTGGTTGTTCCTTCTAAGCTATGCGGCATACTTTGCAGTAATTGCAATGCAACACTAAAATATCAAAAATAAAAAAGCTCTCAACCGAGAGCTTTTTTATTTTTGTGAATACAACAAGGTTCCGGGGCACCCGACCGCAATCTTTGATTGCGTTATCGGGTCGGGTTCTTATTATTCTAAACTTTTAAATTCATCCAGTTCGTGCAATTCGGCATTGCAATATGGTTCGTGCAGTTCTTGCGTAAACACTTTCATTTGTCCGGATTTTACCTTATTGATAAAATCTGCCACACTTTCTACGGGTGTTTTGCTCTGCATTCCGCCTAAATACTCATAAGTAAAACCGTGGTTATCAGTTCCTGCGAATTCTAAAAGTTTGTACTGCTTGGCATATTTTTTTGCGGAGTCGTTTTCAAAATCGGTGCGGGAAGCATTTATCACTTCCACTCCGTGTACACAACGGGGAAATAAACGAATATGGTCAATATAGCCGGCCTCACGGAAGGGGTGCGCATGAATGACTAACGCTCCGTGTTCCATATAATAGGGGAGAAGTTCGCTCATTTTCATAGTTTCAATTTCAGGATGAGCTAAAAACCAGTCCTTATCCAAACCGTAAATTAAAAAATCGGTTCCGTCGATATAAGTTGATTCCACACCGCAAAACACTTTGATGCCGATTTCATCTTGCAGTTTCAGCGCTTCTTCATAATCGGAAAAATAAAAGCGGATTCGTTCTTCGTAAGATGCATTTCTGATATCAAGACAAATATTGCCGTCAATAAAATGATTGGTGATAAAAATTCCGTCAAATCCAACTTTTTTATAAAATTCCATAATCTGCCGTATAGTTACCACGGCGCATTTGCTCACGGGTGTTGTGTGCAGATGTGTTTCGTATTTAAACATAGTATCACCTCGGGTGATATTATAACAAAAATGCAGCCAAATGGCAATTCTTTTTGCGAAAAAAACTAAGAAATCGATAAAAAATAAAAAAAGTGAAAAAAATTAAAAAAAATTTAATTTTACTCTTGACAAATCGGGATAAAGACTGTATAATATCCTAGGTAACGGGATGTAGCGCAGCTTGGTAGCGTGCTTGAATGGGGTTCAAGAGGTCGCAAGTTCGAATCTTGTCATCCCGACCAGAAAAAAGCATCGACTTTGTCGATGCTTTTTTTAGTTATATTTATTTCTTGCGGAACAAGTGATATTTCCTGCGTAAATGATGTTGCCATTCGTTGAGTTGAAGGAATCAATATAATATCACTGAAACCGATTGGTTTCAAGATCACTTTTGGTTTATCAAAAATAACACTCCAACGAAGTTTTAATATCACCGAAATAAAGTGTCATCTAAACCATTTGTTATATTTTGAGTGTTCTTATCAAAAGTGCTTGAAAACTGCTTATTTCAAGGGAATTAAGCAGTTTTCTTTTTTTGTGCGTTTCTTCTTATTTCCCCTTATTTACCCTTGCTTTTTCTTCTATTTACTGTCAAATCAACTGTCAAAAAGGCTATCTGCGTTTAAATTACAGATAGCCTTTTATGTTCCTGTTTGTTTCTTGCCTTTCTTTTTCTGCCCCTGTTATTTGCTTTGATTTAGGTCAGAGAGTGTAGCGTTCTGCTACATTATATTTTATAATTGCTTGTTTTCCTGTATTCCTAAAAACTGCTTTATATCAACATCGATATAATTTGAAAACTTTAAGCACTCATTCCAATCTTTTATTAAATGCCCGTTGTTGTATTTTATCAGGTTTTGAATTATGCTCCTTAAATCATAAGTGTTTTTTATCATTTGCTTTTTAATTTGGTCTGTTGATTGTTTCCCTTTATAATCGTTATCAAGACAACAATAAATATTGTTTCTCATCATTTGAAAACCTATAATAATTGTGTTTGATAGTGATATAATCATTATCAAGCCAAAAGAGAAACCAAACAAAGTTTGTTTGACTTATTTTATCAATATCTGCTTGTGAAATATGCTTTAAGGTGTAATTGTTGTTTTTTACTCTGTTTAATATGGGGGTGTTTTTCATTTGTAGTAAGCCTCCTGTATCTTTTTATTTTTTATTGTTCACATTAGCGAAAGTGCCATTAGGTTTTTAACCTAATGTTCCAAAGGTCTCAACCTTTTATACAGTATGCTTTTTTAGTAGGGGTTTATAATTTTTAAGTGTTCTATACAATTTTTTGTTAAATTATGGACTTTTACCTATGTTTATGATATAATATTACTAATTTATGGTTTGGAGGATTAAACTATGGATGTTTCAAAAATGACAGATAAGGAACTTAAAGAATTAAAAGAACCATTATTGAAGAAATTAATAATTACTGCAGTGGTTTTTGTAATCAGTTATGTGTGGTTTATTTCAACTGATTCACCGGAAGGAATGTTTTTTCCTGGATTAGCTTGTGTAGGTTCTGTTATCTATGTGTTTATTCCGCTTCGTAAGTTCGCACCAATAAACAATGAGTTGCGAAAAAGAGCATTGGATACCTTCCAACAGACTTTGCAGTCCGTTGTTCCAGCTGGTTGCCAGACAACGGTTACTGTGTTGGGAACAAATATAGCGGATTCAAAGGCATTTGGTCTAAAAAAGAATATGATATATTATATGTGGAAAGATAACGATAAACTGAAATTGTTCCCTATAGGTGGAAAAATGGAAGCGGGCGATTCTCCCCTAAAAGCTATTGCTCTAAAAAACATTCTTTATTATGAACTTGATGGAGAACTTTATCACGAAACAAAGATTAGTGGCGGTGGAGGCAGTAGAACATCTATTCCAGGAGCTATGATAGGTAAGGCTGTTGGCGGAACTGTTGGAGCACTTCTTCTTGGTAACAAAGGGCCAAAATCTATACAAAGTAGAGATATAACTCACGATACCCGAGCTGTATATTTAAGATTACCAAATCAAATATATATTAAGTTTGCTTATACAGATTTAAATGTTTTTAAGATGGTTATACCCGAAAAAGATGTTGCCGCTATAAATAGCCAACCACAAACGCAACCAGTTCAAGAAATCAACTCATCTGCTGCGGATGAAATTGTGAAATACAAGAAACTTTTTGACGACGGAATTATAACTGAAGATGAGTTTAACGCAAAGAAAAAACAATTATTAGGGTTATAAATATAAAGCACCGCCTACAATCTGTAAGCGGTGCTTTTGCCATTTTGTTTCTTTCCCTTGTATTTAACCGCCTTTAACGGCGGTTTTTATATTATACAATCTACTTTTATACGCAGTCCAGACAGATATAATTAGGAAAAGTCCTGTTATTGAAGCAGACCATAAACCAAACAAGAATAAACTTGAGGCAGAAAGAGAAAGCAAACCAAAGGAAAGGATTTTTACAAAGGAAGAATTAGAACGCTTCAAAACAGCCTGTTTTAGTCAATACAAAAACGGAAATTACAAGTATCCTTCAAGATGGGTATTTCAGTTTATGTTGAATACTGGACTAAGGCTTGGCGAAATGATTGCTTTACCCTATGGAGATGTTGATTTGAACAAAAAATAGTATCTATTACTAAAAATGTAGTTTGGGTTTCTAACCGAGATAAAGATGGAAAGCGTATAAAGGGTTTTCATCCTGTATTACAACATACTACCAAAGGTGGCAGAGATAGAATAGTTCCACTAAACGAAAAAAGCCATTGAAGCATTTTTGGAAATGAAAAAGAAAACTTATAAAGATGATACAAGTCTTTTAATTCATAGTAAAAAAGGCGGTTATGCTAATCAAAACGAGTGCGACCAAAAATTTTATATTATCTTGAAAAATGCGAATATTGAAAGAATGGGATTACATACCCTTAGACATCAATTTTGTTCAACGCTTTTTGAAGCTGGAATCAATCCGAAAAAAATCAGTTTGTTATTAGGTTATAAAGATGTTTCTACAACTATAAATACCTATACTCATATTATTAAAGGTCTTGAAGATGAAGAAGAATTGAAAATATGCGTATAACACGAAAACAGGGTTTAACGCCCTGTTTTTTGTTTGTTATTATTGAATTATATTATAAAATGTAGTATAATAAAAATGAAAATAAAATTGTTAATATTTTCTCAACTGTCAAATAACTGTCCAGCAGAAAATAAAGTCTTGAAAGCCTTGATTTTACAATAGTTTAAGATATTAACAGAAAGATATCCAAACCATTTGGTTTTTTCACAGGAATCTGTCAGATTTGGCAGATTTTTTTCATGATGTAAAACTTAAAAAAAATTTACAGATAAGTTGACAGATGTAAAGTTATATGTTAAGATGTTTAATAATGTTTTATGAAGCTTATGAGGTGAATTGGTATTATGGAAAAACAAATAGAGAAGCTGAAATCTGAAAAAAACGCAATCATACTTGCACATTACTATGCCCCAAAAGAAGCACAAAGAGTGGCTGATTATGTTGGTGATTCATTTTATCTTGCAAAGGTTGCCAAGAAAACCACGGCAGATATTATTGTTTTCTGCGGCGTTTCTTTTATGGGCGAAAGTGCAAAGATAATAAATTCCGACAAGAAGGTTTTGATGCCGGATTTGTCTGCTGATTGTCCTATGGCGCATATGGTTAAGCCCGGGATCGTTGATGAAATGAGAAATCAATTTCAAGACCTTGCTGTTGTGTGTTATATCAATTCAACCGCTAAGCTGAAATGCCAAAGTGATGTGTGCGTAACATCATCGAATGCAGTAAAAATCGTTAAATCACTGCCGAACAAAAATATTTTCTTTATTCCTGACCGTAATCTTGGGAGATTTGTGGCAGAGCAGGTTCCCGAAAAGAATATTATTTTAAATGATGGATATTGTCCGATTCATGCCGCAATTACAAAAGAACAGTTACAAATAATAAAGACAGAGCATCCTGAAGCGGAAATTCTTACTCATCCGGAATGTGAACCGGAGATTCTTAAGATGTCCGATTATATAGGTAGTACAGCAGGTATTATAGATTATGCGAAAATGTCGGATAAGAAAGAGTTTATCATATGCACGGAAGATGGAGTGAATTTTAAACTGACAGAAGATAACCTGGATAAGAAATTTTATTATGTATCTCCTGCACCATGTTGCAAAGATATGAAATTAAATACTCTTGAAAATATACTTTCCGTTTTGGAAAAAGAGAATAACATTGTAGAAATAGATGAAGCAACAAGAAAGAAAGCACTTGTTCCGCTTGACAGAATGCTGGAGTGTGCAAAGTAATGAGTACAGATATTTTGATTGTTGGATGCGGTGTTGCAGGACTATACTGTGCACTGAATTTTCCAGAAAACAGAAACATTTTAATCGTAACAAAAAATATAGCAAGAAAAAGCGATTCATATCTTGCGCAGGGCGGTATTTGTGTTCTGAGAGATGAAGAGGACTACAAAGCTTTTTTTGAAGATACCATGAAAGCCGGTCATTATGAAAATAATCCTGAATCAGTGGATATTATGATTCGTTCATCGCAGAGCGTAATTGAAGATTTGGTATCCTTCGGAGTTCGTTTTGAAAAGAATGGAGAAACTTTTAATTATACCAAAGAGGGGGCGCATTCTGCACCGAGAATTCTCTTTCATGAGGATGAAACAGGGAAGGAAATCACCTCGCATCTGTTGGAAACTGCAAGAAGCCGTAAGAATATAACACTCATTGAGAATTTTACAATGGTTGATCTTATTTGTGCTGATAACGAGTGCAGAGGAATTATCGGTCACGATGAAGAAGGTAATTACAAGGCAATCACTGCAAATTATACTGTTCTTGCAACCGGTGGTATAGGAGGACTTTTCGAGCATTCCACAAACTACCGTCATTTAACCGGCGATGCACTGGCACTTGCTATTAAGTATCATATTCAGTTGCAGCATATGGATTACATACAAATACATCCTACCACCTTGTTTACCAAAAAAGATGGAAGAGAGTTTCTGATTTCGGAATCGGTAAGAGGTGAGGGAGCTGTGCTTCTTAATTCTGAAGGAAAAAGATTTACTGATGAATTGCAGCCTCGTGATGTGGTGACAAAGGCAATATTTGCAGAAATGCAGCGAGAAGGAACAGAGCATGTGTGGCTCTCATTTGCACCTATTTCGGAAGAAAAAATCAAGATGCATTTTCCAAATATCTATCAGCACTGCCGCAGCGAAGGATATGATGTAACCAAAGAGCCGATTCCTGTAGTTCCGTCACAACATTATTTTATGGGTGGTATTGATGTAGATGGGTTTGGTAAAACAAGCATGGGCAGACTCTATGCAGTTGGAGAAACTGCGTGTAACGGTGTTCACGGACGAAACAGGCTGGCCAGTAATTCGCTTTTGGAAAGTCTTGTTTTTGCCAAGAGAGCAGCGTCAGATATAAACCTTAATCACAATTCATTAAAAGATGATTTATTACCGGAAATAAACCCGGAGAATTATGAAAACTATCGTGAAGAATACAAAGAGTTAATTTTAAACTCAATTGAGAAGGAGAAAAACAGCCATGAATAATATTACAATGAAATTAAACGCAGATGATTTGATTTTATCAGCATTGCAAGAAGATGTTACAAGTGAAGATATCACAACAAATTCCGTTATGCCTGAATACAAAGCAGGTGAGGTGGATTTAATTTGTAAAGAAGACGGTGTAATCGCAGGGCTTGATGTGTTTAAACGGGTTTTTACACTCCTTGATGAAAACACAGAAGTAACATTTAATTGTAAGGATGGAGATAGGGTTACCAAAGGGCAAAAGCTCGGTATTGTAAGAGGCGATATCCGTGTTCTTCTTTCAGGGGAACGTACAGCACTGAACTATTTGCAGAGAATGAGTGGCATTGCAACCTATACCAGAAAGATTGCAGACCTTTTGGAAGGTTCAAATACAAAGCTTCTTGACACAAGAAAAACAACACCGAATATGAGAATATTTGAAAAGCATGCCGTAAAGGTGGGGGGAGGACATAATCACAGATATAATTTAAGTGATGCCATTTTGCTCAAAGATAATCACATTGGCGCTGCCGGCGGCGTGAAAGAAGCCGTTTGGATGGCCAAGAAATATGCGTCATTTGTATGCAAAGTTGAGGTTGAGGTTGAAAACCTGGATATGCTCAAAGAAGCGTTAGAAGCGGGAGCGGATATTATTATGCTCGACAATATGAGCATTGAGGATATGAAGGAAGCAGTAAAACTTACCGCAGGGAAAGCTATCACTGAGTGCAGCGGTAATGTAACACAAGAAAATATTGCAAGACTTGCGGATATTGGTGTGGATTATATTTCGAGCGGAGCATTAACTCATTCAGCTAAAATTCTTGACCTTTCACTGAAAAATCTTCATGCAATCTGATAGAAGGGCGGTAATTTTATGAAAGCTGACCAAAGAAGAAGAGAAATCGCAACCTATATGATGTCGCAACAAAAGGCAATATCCGGCAGCAAATTATCCGAACAGTTCGGTGTGTCCAGGCAAATTATTGTTCAAGATATTGCTGCGCTGAAAGCAGCTGGGTATACAATTCTTTCAACACATAGCGGATACATTATGCAGACTACGCCGCATTGTGAAAGATCTTTTAAGATGTATCACACCAGCGAGCAGACAGAAGAAGAACTGAATACCATCATTGATTTCGGCGGTATTGTTACAAATGTTTTTGTATGGCATAAAGTATATGGAAAAATGACTGCACCTCTTAATATTTCTTCAAGACATCACATAGCGCAATTTATAGAAGGGGTAAGAACCGGAAAATCAACAGAGCTTATGGCGGTCACCGGTGGATATCATTACCATACCGTTAAAGCAGATTCTAAAGAAGTGTTGGACAGAATAGAAATTGCTCTGCGGGAAAAAGGATTTATTGCACCGGGGATTTAAAATGAGGACTTGTTTTTTGATATTGAAGACTTTGTTTCCGAACGGATGCAACAAAAATATTTTAGACGAGATACCAAGAAAACAGAAGAATATCTATGAAAATATGATATTATATACCTAAATAATAAAAAGGAAATTAATATGGAAAGAAAATTGTTTTGTGAACTGTCGCCTGTAACCTATTGCTTATCTGTGCAGAAAAATATACTAACCAGACATTTGAAAGATTTGGTTTCCAAACAGAAGTTTGCCAAGAAAAAATCAGCAGATAAATTACCTGTTTTAGTGGCAGAGCATCAGTCAGTTATCAGACGTACATTGGGAAATGTTGATATGAAGCTGCAGGAAAACAAGGCAAAAAATCTGTCGCTTGCTGCGCCCAACGTGAACGGAATTTTAATTCGTCCCGGGGAAGTGTTTTCTTTGTGGAAACTTTTGGGAAAATGTAAGAAATCTCAAGGATATTTACCCGGCGTTACCATTTCAAATTCCAATGTTTCTTCCGGAGTCGGTGGAGGAATGTGTCAGCTGAGTAATTTAATTCATTGGATGATTTTGCATTCTCCGCTAGAAATTGTAGAGCATCATCATCACGATGGATTTGATTTGTTTCCGGATTGCGACCGAAGAGTTCCTTTCGGAACGGGGACTTCCATTGCATATAATTATTTGGATTACCGTTTTAAAAATCCAACAGATGACACTTTTCAGCTTTGTGTGTGGACAAATGATATCCGACTTTGTGGTGAATTGCGATCAGAAAAATTACCTTGCTGTCAATATGAAATTCGTGTGGAAGATGAATGTTTTATTAAGGAAGCAGATGATGTTTACCGAATCGGGAATGTTTACCGTAAGTGTGTCGACAGAAAAACCGGTGACACACTTTGGGATGAATGTATCCGAAAAAATCACGCTAAAGTGTTATATGATACCAAGCATTTGAATGTTCAGGAATATTAAAGGAAATTTTTATGAAAAAACAAAATCTTTTTCAAAATAAAAAAGCACTGCATGCAGTTTATATCGGTTTCTTGTGCTCTATGTCCTATCTAGCGGTCTATTTTGCAAGAAATATTTTAAGTACCGTATCACCTCAGATGATTGCAGGCGGTTATTCGGAAGCATATATCGGAAAAGTGTCTTCCGTATATTTTATTTTTTACGCTTTCGGTCAGCTGATTAACGGAGCTATCGGAGATCGTGTAAAGGCAAGATATATGATTAGTATCGGACTTCTGATGGCTGGAATCAGCAATTTTATTTTTTCAAAAATGGCAGGAATAACTCCTGAAATTGCTCAGTATATTTACGGAATGACCGGCTTTTTTCTGGCAATGATTTATGCACCTATGATGAAAGTGGTGGCGGAGAATACAGAACCAGTATATGCTACCCGTTGCAGCTTGGGATTTACCTTTGCCTCTTTCTTCGGTTCTCCTTTAGCAGGGGTGATTGCTTCCGTCTTTGTGTGGCAAAGCGTGTTTGGAATCAGCAGTATTGCTTTGGGTGTGATGGCGGTTTTGGTCTTTTTGTTTTTTCTGTTGTTTGAAAAGCAGGGGATTGTAACATACGGTCAATATCAGACCAAAGAAAAAGAAAAATTGAATATCCGTGAGCTTGTACGCCGGCGAATTATTCGTTTTACACTGATTTCTGTAATTACAGGGGTCGTCCGTACAACTGTGGTATTTTGGATGCCTACCTATATTTCCGAACATCTTGGCTTTGCGCCAAATCAGGCGGCAATGATTTTTACCGTTTCCACCTTTATTATTTCTCTGATGGCATTTATTTCGGTTGGTATTTATGAACTTTTAAAAAGAGATCTGGATAAAACTATGTTTTATATGTTTATTTCGGCAACCATTTTCTTTACGTTGCTGTATTTCGTAAAAAATCCAGTCTTAAACATCATCTGCTTTATGCTTGCCATTATGTCATCCAACGGCGCAGCATCTATGCTCTGGAGTCGTTATTGCCCCAGTCTTAGAGATACGGGACGTGTGTCCACCGTAACGGGATTTCTTGATTTTGTCAGTTATATTGCGGCAGCAGTTTCCACTGTGGTGTTTTCTTCCGCAGTATCGTCCATTGGCTGGGGGAATCTCATTTTAATCTGGATTTGCCTAATGGTGTTGGGTGTTTTGATTTCTTGCCCAAAATTTCAAAAGAATATTCCTGATATATCTTGCTAATTTTGCAGTAATATGCTATAATAAAAGAAATTCCAAGCGATTGAAAAATATCATATAGGAGGAATTCCCGATGAGAACAGTAAGCGATATCTTAAAAATGATTGATGATTATGGCATCAAGATGGTGGATTTTAAAATGGTGGACATTAACGGTCAGTTCCGCCATGTAACCATTCCTGCCAAGAATTTTTCTGAAAAAACCATGAAAAATGGTATTGGATTTGATGCTTCCAACTATGGCTATGCCGTGGTGGAAAAAAGTGATATGGTATTTATTCCCGATCCCGATACCGCTCAGGTAGATCCGTTTTGCGATATTCCCACATTGTCTATGACAGGCAATGCGATGATTATTGACAATCCCGCAAACAGACCGCTTTCCCAATATCCCAGAAATATTGTGGCAGCTGCTGAGCAGTATTTAAAAGACAGCGGGATTGCAGATACCATGCTCATTTTACCCGAATTTGAATTTTATCTGTTCAATCAGGCAGGTTGGGAAGTTTCTGCTAATTCCGTGGGATTTTCCGTGGATGCCCAGCAGGCACATTGGAACAGTTATCAGGAAGGTTTGGGAAATGTGGTGGCAAAACAGAAAAACTATCATATTGCAAAACCTTTTGATACCACCTACGAAGCACGTAGTGAAATGTGTCTTTTAATGGAAGAAGCAGGTATCAAATTAAACTATCACCATCCCGAAGTTGGGGCGGGGGGACAGTTTGAAATTGAACCCGAATTAGGCCAGATGTCCAAAATGGCAGATGCCACTATGATGATTAAATATATCATTCATAATGTTGCAAGAAAATATGGGTTGTCTGCAACATTTATGCCAAAGCCCATTATGGGAGAAGCAGGCAACGGTATGCACGTTCATATGTTGTTATTAAAAGACGGTCAGCCGGTATTTTCCGATGATAACGGTTATTCCAATTTAAGCCAGGAAGCACATTGGTTTATGGGCGGTTTGTTAAAACATATTGCATCCTTATGTGCGATCACTAATCCCAGCACCAATTCATTCAAACGTTTGGTACCCGGCTTTGAAGCACCGGTAACTGTTGGCTATGCAACCTCTAATCGTAGCGCAGTAATCCGTATTCCTGCCTATGCGAAAGAACCCACTCTCCGCCGTTTTGAACTCCGTAACCCCGATGCAACCTGTAATCCCTATTTCTGCTATGCAGCAATTTTAATGGCAGGGATTGACGGTATCAAAAATCAGATTGATCCTCATGCCAACGGTTGGGGACCCTACGATATGAACTTATTCCACTTGCCCGAAGAAGAAAAAGCAAAATTAAAACATCTGCCTACCTCTTTGGATGAAGCGTTGGGTGCTTTGGAACAAGATCACGACTACCTGACTGCAGGCGGTGTATTCCCCGAAGAACTCATCAAAAACTTCATCAAAGCAAAACGTGCAGAGGTAAGTGAATTATCCAAAATTCCGCATCCTGCAGAATTTGAAAAATATTATAATTTATAAAACTGTTTTTAGGAGATGTAAAACCTGATTTTTACATCTCCTTTTTTATTGACAGAACGAAATTTTTTTATTATAATATAAAATATTATAATGAAAGGATTAAAAAATCCAATGAGACGTTTGGTTTTTGGAATATTGGCACATGTTGACTCTGGGAAAACAACACTTTCCGAGAGCCTTTTGTATTGTTCCGGTGCCATCCGAAAATTAGGACGTGTTGATCATAAAGATACATTTTTGGACACTCATTCTATGGAACGTGATCGAGGCATTACGATTTTCTCCAAACAAGCTATTTTGGAATTTTCAGATACCATTATCACTCTTTTGGATACACCCGGTCACATTGATTTTTCTACCGAAACCGAACGTACAATGAGTGTGCTGGACTATGCCATTTTAGTAGTCAGTGGAACCGATGGAGTACAAAGCCATACCGAAACCTTGTGGAAACTGTTGGAACGTTATCATATTCCCACTTTTGTGTTTGTCAATAAAATGGATTTAGACGGTGCCGACCGAGATAAATTGTCTCAAAATTTAAAAGAACGGCTCCATCCGTCTTTGATTGATTATAGTAAGGATTTAGACTTAGAAAGTATTTCCTGTTCGGACGAATCCTTGCTGGAAGAATATTTAGAAACTGATACTATATCGGAAGAAAGCTTAAAACGAGCAATCAAAAACCGAAAATGGTTTCCTGTGTTTTACGGGTCTGCCTTAAAAATGGAAGGCATTGATGAATTTATCAAAGGTGTTCTTACCTTAACAGAGGAATCTGTCTTTTCTAAAAAATTCGGGGCAAAAGTGTATAAAATATCTGAGGACGAGCAGGGAAACCGCTTAACTCATATGAAAATCACCGGCGGAAGTTTGAAAGTAAAATCCATTTTACAAACAACAGATGCCAATCACGAAAAAATTGATGAAAAAATCAATCAGATACGTATTTATTCAGGGCAGAAATTCCAGACTGTTGACGAAGTTTTTCCGGGTACAATCTGTGCAGTAACAGGATTGGATAACTTTCGTGTGGGGGATGGTATTGGTTTTGAGAGAAACAGTATTCCTATGTGGACGGAACCGGTATTAAGCTACCGTATAGAGTTGCCGGACGGAACAGATGTGGCATCCGCATTGGCAAAATTACGGGTATTAGAGCAGGAAGATCCCCAACTTCACATTTTTTGGAATCAGCGTCTTCGTGAAATTCAAATTCAGCTGATGGGTGAAGTGCAGTTAGAGGTTTTAAAAGGTGTCATTGCAGAACGTTTCGGATTGCATGTAACTTTTGGACAAGGCAGTATTACCTATAAAGAAACGATTGCATCCGCTGTGGAGGGAGTTGGGCATTACGAACCTCTTCGTCACTATGCGGAAGTGCATCTTTTGTTGGAACCGTTGCCCCGTGGAAGCGGTTTACAGTTTGTCACCTCCTGCAGTGAAGATGAATTGGATAAAAACTGGCAACGGTTGATTTTAACGCATTTATATGAAAAAACACACTTGGGTGTTCTCACGGGTTCACCCATTACCGATATGAAAATATCCTTGATTACAGGACGTGCTCACAAGAAGCATACTGAGGGCGGCGATTTCCGTCAGGCAACATATCGGGCGGTTCGTCAGGGACTCATGTGTGCGGAAAGTATTTTGTTAGAGCCTTGGTACGAATTTGAACTGGAATTGCCCTCAGATTCAGTCGGAAAAGCGATGACCGATATTTCTTATATGGGCGGTAACTGTCAGCAGACAGGATTTTTGGAAGAAAAGGCAGTTCTCAAGGGAAGTGCACCTGTTTCTAAAATGCGAGATTATCACACCGAAGTGATTCGTTATACCCACGGCGCAGGTCGGTTGGTTTGTCACCTGAAAGGGTACGAGCCATGTAAAGATGCTGAATTTATTATCGAAGAAATAGGATATAATCCTGAAAATGACACCGAAAATACGCCTGATTCTGTGTTTTGTTCTCATGGAGCAGGATTTTATGTTAAATGGAATCAGGTTCGTGATTATATGCATTTGGATGGTGCTAAAATTTCTGATGAAGATGATGGGGGAGAAATACCTACCGAAAAACGCGCCAGACGGTATTTGGAACGGGTATATGGCGATGACGAACTCTTAGCAGTGTTTGAAAAAACTTACGGACCCATTCGCCGTCGGGAATATGAAGCGAAAAATCCGGCAAAACGCCCTTTGGATCCCACCCCAAAATATAAACCTGTAAAACAGGCACCCAAGGGACCTGAATACCTATTGGTGGACGGTTACAACATTATTTTTGCTTGGGACGATTTAAAGAAAATTGCCTCAGAAAGTCTGGAAGTGGCAAGAGAACACCTGATTGACCGTTTATGCAATTATCAGGGGTTTACCCAATGCGAACTGATTGTGGTGTTTGATGCTTACAAGGTAAAAAACAACCCCGGAGAAGTGGAAAAAATTCACAATATCAGTGTCGTATATACCAAAGAAGCAGAAACTGCCGATATGTATATTGAAAAAGCGACCAAGCAGCTTGGAAAACATCATAAAGTTCGTGTAGCTACTTCTGATAATTTAGAGCAACTGATTATTATCGGTCACGGAGCATTAAGAATTTCTGCTGATGCTTTTTTAGAAGAGGTAAAAACGACCGAGGACGCTATTCGCGGTATTTTAGAAGAAACGAAAGAACGAGGAATCTAAAAATGAATAAAATGATAGAAAAAATCAGCATCAATGAACACAGCAGTATCCGTATTGAGGGAGAACCGGTGTTGTATTTTGACCCGTTTCGAATTCAAAAAGAAACTAATGACGCTGATATTGTGTTTATAACACACGCCCACTATGACCATTTTTCTCCGGAAGATATCAAAAAAATCAGTTGCGATAAAACGGTATTTGTGATGCCGAAGTCAATGGAACGTGAAGTAGGAGAATATGGGTTTACCAAAGAAAACGCCGTTTTTATGGAAGCAGGCGATGAAACTTCTGTTCAGGGTGTTTTAGTGAAGGCAGTGCCGTCTTATAACGTGGATAAACCAATGCATCCCAAAGAAAACGGATGGCTTGGTTATATCATAACCATCGATGGTGCTAAAATCTATGTTTCAGGTGATTGTGATGCAATGCCGGAAGAAATTTCCTGTGATATTGCGATGATTCCCATTGGCGGGACCTACACGATGAATCCCAAAGAGTCGGCGGAGTGGGTGAATCAGATGAAACCTAAAGTGGTAATTCCTACCCATTACGGTACTTTGGTGGGTACTCCTGAGGACTTTTGTGCTTTTGAACCGTTGGTGAAGGATATAGTCCGTGTGATAAAAATCTTGCCTTAAATATGAAATAATGCATATCCCCACAGTTTCTTTGATATACTGTATTATTAAAAAATCAAGGAAAACTGGTGGGGATTTTTATGTTCTTTGTGTTTCGTAAAAATGTGATTATTGGATTATTATTGGCAATTTTGGTCAGCGGTATTTTAGTAATTTCAGCTATGCCCACAGATATTACCACTGCAGGTCTTAATCCGGAGATAATTGTGGTTGACGCAGGTCACGGTGGTATGGATGGGGGCGGCGTCGGGATTGACGGAACTCCCGAAAAAGATTTGAACCTTCAAATTGCAAAAAAATTGGAAGCAGTTCTGACCCAAAACGGATATCGAGTTGTCATGACAAGATGTGAAGATGTTTCTTTGCATGAAGAGGGGAAAACTACGGTTCGTAGCCAGAAAAATTCGGATTTAAAAAAGAGAGCAAATATTGCAAACAGTGAAAAGGCAATTTTGTTCGTGAGCATTCACATGAACAAATATGAGTCTCCCGATGTGAAAGGAGCGCAGGTTTTTTACAGAAAAAATGACCCTACCGGAGCTCAGTATGCTGGCAGTATTATGACGGAGCTGAAAAAAATCGATTCTAAAAACCATCGTATGGAGAAACCTCTTCCCAATAAAAATCTTACTTTTTCCAAACTGCAAATTCCGGGAGTTTTGGTGGAATGCGGTTTCATTTCCAATGAAGAAGAACTCCAGAAATTAAAAGATGAAACATATCAGCAAAAGCTGGTGGAAGGAATTGTCAGCGGTATTAAAAATATTCCGTAAAAACCACATATTTTTCGTTTTTATTTGACATTTTTTTAATTATATGATAGAATTCTTATTTGTGTGTAAATCAAATCGGAGGATATCATATGAGCGAAGTTATGGAAAAAAATGAAATCAACGAAAAGGTTGAAGGGGAAAAACGAAAAGAAAATAAGATGGGAACAATGCCTATCCCGAAATTGTTAATCAGTATGTCTTTACCGATTATTATTTCTATGTTGGTACAGGCGTGCTATAATATTGTGGACAGTATTTTTGTAGCTCAGATTGACCCGAATAATAAAGCGTTCACAGCAGTTAGTCTTGCTTTTCCGGTGCAGAATCTGATGATTGCTGTGGGAGCAGGAACCGGTGTTGGTATTAATGCACTGTTGTCCCGAAGTTTGGGTGAGAAAAAGTTTGAAAAAGCCAACAAGGTTGCCAACACAGGTATTTATCTGGCAGCTTTCAGCTATGTGGCATTTTTGTTATTTGGCATTTTCTTTGTAGATGGCTTTTCCGGATTGCAGACCAAGGATCCTGAAATTGCACAGTATTGCGTGGATTATCTTCGTGTTATCTGTTTCGGTTCGATTGGTATTTTTATGCAGATTACTATGGAACGACTGCTTCAGTCAACCGGAAAATCCTTGCTTTCTATGGTAGTACAGTTAGCAGGAGCCATCTTTAATCTGATATTTGACCCCATTTTAATATTCGGTCTGTTCGGTTTTCCGAAAATGGGGATTGCAGGAGCCGCATTGGCAACAGTACTGGGGCAGATCGTATCTATGACATTGGGGATTATCATTAATATCCGTTGCAACAAAGAAATTAAAATTTATCCCACTCATTACCGCCCCGACAGGAAAACTGTTGGAGGTATCTATGCTATAGCTGTTCCTTCCATTCTTTTAATGTCTATCGGTACTGTGATGACCCTTTGTATGAATCAGATTCTTATAACATCTGCTGCATCTGTTGCGGTGTTTGGTGCATATTTTAAATTGCAAAGCTTTTTCATTATGCCGGTAACAGGACTTAACAACGGTATGGTTCCCATTATCGCATATAACTATGGCGCCAAAAATAAACATCGTATTCTTGCAACAATGCGACTTAGCATCCTAATTGCGTGCGGAATTATGATTTTCGGAATGGGAATTTTTCAGATTTTCCCTGTTCCGCTTTTAAAAATGTTCAGTGCTTCGCCTGAAATGCTTGCCATTGGCGTTTCGGCTTTTCGGATCATTAGTTTGCATTATATTTTTGCAGGTGTTTGCATCATTTTCTTATCTGTGTTTCAGGCACTTGGCAAAAGTATCTACAGTCTTTATGTTTCCCTGGGCAGACAGCTTGTCGTACTGGTGCCCGTAGCGTGGATGTTATCTGAGTGGTTTGGCCTGAGAGCAGTTTGGTGGGCATTCCCCGTAGCAGAAATTGCATCTTTATTGTTATCTGTTTTGTTTATGATTCGTGTTTATCGGAAATGTATTCATTCTCTTTAAAAAATAGGGCTTGTATAGCCCTGTTTTTTTTATGTGGACATGCTTTTGATCGGTTTTGTTTTCATACACTGAATTACCGATAGAAAAAGGAGAGATTTTCATGACAGAGAGAGTTAGAGAACTTCAGAAAAAAGAAGTAATCAATTTATCCAACGGAAAACGGTTGGGTTTTGTTTACGATGCAGAAATTGATTTGCAAACAGGGACACTGAAAAGTCTTATAGTGCCATGTCGTAATTCTATTTTTCGTTTTTTCTTCAAATATGAGGAGTTGATTATTGATTTTGAAACAATAAAAAAGATAGGGGATGATATTATTCTGGTAGAATTGGAATGAGATGAAATATCCTTTAGGATTTTAATATCACAATTTTATAAAATTCAATAAAATTTGTAAGAGATTCCTACAAAAAACTTGACTTTAGATAATTTTTATGTTACTATATGAAGGTAGAAGTTTGATAGTTTTGAGAAGTGTTTGTTTCTGTAAGAGGTGTTCGTTATATGAGGATGTTTTGTAAGCGTTTCTTATGCATTCTGATTGTGCTTGTCAATGTGTTCACAGCACCTGCTTTTGCAATTACTAATGCAGATGTGATGCGAGTGTTCAAAAGAGTATATCAGGACCCCAATTTTTTACCGCAGCTATATGGCGCGGTTCCGCTGTACAGAGAACTTTCTATTACGAATGCTTCTGTGGATGCAAAGATGAAAGAAACGATTCAAACTGTGTTGACCATCGCAGAGGCTGAGAAGGCAAATGATACTTTGCGGGAAGATAATTTCGAGCAACGTATGAAGACTACTACGATCAACACTGCTACCTCTATGGAGGCTGCATATATTGCGCTTTGTACCGATGCTTTTTCTTCGGAATCGGTTGCAATGTTGCTGACCGGTGAAATTCCGGCGGAATTTGAGCCACTGTATCAAGCTTTGATTAAGGAAGCCTATATTATTTTAGGATTTGACGAAAATGGTCAACGTAGTCACGTTTTTGATGACTTAGCCGGATATGGTTGGGCAGAAGGAGCGATTACCGACTTATTTAATCGCGACATTATCAACGGGGTAAGTGATTTTTCTTTTGCTCCCGCATCCAATGTTACTCGTGAACAGTTTGCGAAAATGATGTGTATCGCTTTCGCTATTGAAGCAGGAGCAGAAAAGCCGGCATTTTCTGATGTGCCGGAAAACGCATGGTTTTATCCCTATGTTACCACGATGGCAAGCCGTCAGTTGGTACTGGGAATCGGAGACGGTCAATTTGGTTCTGGACGCAACATTACCCGTCAGGATATGGCTGTGATGATGTTCCGTGTTGGTGAAATGCTCGGTATGTTTGATAGAAGTACTTCAAGAAATTCAACCTTTGAAGATGACAGGTATATTGCATCTTATGCTAAAACTGCAGTAATTACTCTGCAGGAAAACGGCATTATTCAAGGGAATGAACTCAATTGTTTTAACCCCACAATGTCGGCTACCCGTGCTGAAGCAGCCCAAATGCTGTACCGTTGCTATCAGTTTGCAAACAAATAACAAAAAGTATTTTTTAAATTGTTAAAAATATAATTTTTATAAAAGGAGCAAAAAACTATGAAAAGAATCATTGCTTTGCTTTTGGTAATCATGATGTTACCGATTTTTTCATTGGTATCTCATGCTGCCGGAACTGTTCCTACTATGACGGAACAGGAATTTAAAGAAGTTCTGTTAGGTATGCAGAGTCATCCTAGCACAACTAATTACGGTGCAGATTTGATCCGTGCATACAGAAATGTGTCTATCGATCAGTTAACTGCACTGAGAAATTATCACAATACTGTGGATACTTCTGTTGTCAGTGGTATTACTTCTCCCAATGCTGCTGTAGTTTCTGACGAAGAAGCTCAGATTTTAGCATACGGATTCATCAAACTGATGACTTTCACCAATGCGAAAAACGGAACTGTTGGTGACCCCAACACCAAAGATAACAACATCAGTGATGCAGATATCAACAGAGCTGCTGCAACCTTCTATACTGATGTCACCATTGGCGCTACCACTGCAAAACCTGCTGATATTTTAAACAAAGTTACTTTCGATGATCCTGCAGATGCTAATGGTTATATGACCAAACATGCATTAGGTGCATTTGTAATTGATTTTCAGAAAAACTTAAGAAGCCAGGCTGCAGGCAATATTACAGCTTTCTTAAATGCATATTGCACTCCCAATGCGGCTGATTTTGTTGATGCAATCAATCCTTATGTAAGAAATGCTGCTGCAGCTGCACTGACCAATCCTGCAGGGGACCAGTTAGGTTTGGCTACCAATGCGATGGTTGGTAACGGTATGGTTACTGTTACCGGTACCACTGTAAACACTAATTCTCCCTTTATTGAAATCCTGGTTGCTTCTATCAATGCGTTAAAAGCAGATGATGCAGACGTTATGGCAACCGTGATGAACACCATTATGTCCGGCGTTATGGATGCCAAAGTGGAAGTATATTCTGATGTAGCAGGTACCAATAAAATCAATATGGTAGAACCTAATAATTTAGTTGTTGATTTTAAAGTTGGCGAAACTGTTTACTTAAAAGTGATTTCCGATGAACTGGTAAAACTGTTTGAACGTGGTGAAGAAGCGTCTTTAGTATTTGTTCCCAGCTTATCTTCCAGCTTAGATGCAGGAGTTACCGATACTGCGGATACCTTGATCAACATTGCAACTGTTGACAGAGATTCCGGTATGTTAGTATTAACCGGTGCGGAAGTAGGCGAAGGTATCTTAAAATTATACAGAGATACCAATAACGATTTTGAAGGTGCTGTAAACGGTAATACCAAAGAGTTGTTTATGGAGCTGGATATCAAAGTGTCTGAAGAAAACCACAGACCTGCACCGTCCGGTCCATCTGCTACTCAGCGTGTAGAAGCTCCTACTATTACTTTTGAAGTTGATGCAGATAAAAATATTACCGTTACTTTAGAAACCAAAACTCCCGGTGCTACCATTTACTACACCACCGACGGATCTACTCCCACCAAAAATTCTCCGAAATACGAAGGTCCCTTCAATGTGGCAGATAAAACCACCATCAAAACTTATGCAACTAAACCCGGTTGGATTGACAGTTATGTAACCACTGATACCATTAATTTAGCAGAAGGTGGCATTCCTGGCCTTACTGAAGAACATATCGCTTATGTTCACGGTAGAGATACCGGTAACTTTGATGCAGACGATTATGTTACCAGAGCGGAAGTTTCTGCAATGTTCTCCCGTTTAATCGTGAAGAAGATGGTATTCTTAGATGGCAGCGAAAGCACCTTCTCCGATGTAAAAGATGGTGAATGGTCAACGCCCTACATCAAATATTTAAGCAAAGTTGATATTGTTGAAGGTTATGAAGATGGTACTTTCCGCCCCCACAACAATATTACTCGTGCAGAATTTGCTACGATTGCTTCCAGATTCTTTGAATTAGAAGACGGTGCAGACAACACCTTCTCCGATGTTGCAGATAATCATTGGGCAAAAGAATACATTGATTCTGCTGTTATCAAAGGTTGGTTAATCGGTTATGAAGACGGTACTTTCCGTCCTGATCAGCCGATCAAACGTTCTGAAGCGGTTACCATCATCAACAGAATGTTGAACCGTGAAGCAGATAAAGAATACATCAAAGCTAACTACGAAGATGTTCTGACCTATCCTGATTTAGCAGAATCTCATTGGGCATACTACGAAATCTTGGAAGCAAGTAACTGGCATGACCATAAAGTAGAAAACAATGTTGAAACTTGGACTGACATTTTCTACGAAGAAAGATTTAATGTATCCTGATTTTCAGAAAAGATAACAAAAAACAGCACTCGTTATGAGTGCTGTTTTTTTGTTTGGTGTCTTTAGGCGTGGAGATAAACCCCCAGTTCTACTGGGGGAAGATAAAAAAGCTTTAGCAAAAGAAAAACCTTCATGATATAATAGTAAATGGTTTGGCGACCGCATTACTAAAAAATATCA